>NZ_JBANEL010000090.1:0-685 GCF_040187735.1 Comamonas sp. w2-DMI
CGCGAGCGTGCCGTACGCATGGTGCAGGAGCACCGAGCCGACTACCCTTCGCTGTGGGCAGCCATTGAATCAATAGCCCCCAAGATTGGCTGCGTGCCGCAGACCTTGAACGATTGGGTCAAGAAGGCCGAGGTCGACAGCGGCCAGCGTGCCGGTACCACCACGTCAGAAGCCCAGCGCATCAAGGAGCTGGAACGTGAGGTCAAGGAGCTGCGCCGGGCCAACGACATCCTGAAGACGGCCAGCGCGTTTTTTGCGCAGGCGGAGCTCGACCGCCGATTGAAGTCTTGAAGAACTACATCGACCGCCACCGTGACGACTACGGGGTCGAGCCCATCTGCCGGGTGCTGCAGATGGCCCCATCGTGTTACTGGCGCCACGCAGCCCGGCAACGTAACCCGCAACTGCGCAGTCAACGCGCCCAGCGTGACGAGTGCTTGAAGGCGGACATCCAGCGCGTGTGGCATGCCAACTGGCAGGTCTACGGGGCCGATAAGGTCTGGCTGCAGATGAACCGCGAGGGCATCCCGGTGGCACGTTGTACTGTGGAGCGACTGATGCGTGCCATGGGCTTGCAAGGGGCTCGCCGTGGCAGGGCGGTACGTACCACCACGCCTGACACATCAGCGCCGTGCCCGCTGGACCACGTCAACCGGCACTTCAAGGCCAGCCGTCCCAACGAGCT
>NZ_JBANEL010000091.1:0-680 GCF_040187735.1 Comamonas sp. w2-DMI
GATGAAGCGCTCCATGGCCTCGGGCTACGCGGGCGTGGACAACCCGCTGTTCTACAAGGACAACAACCGCATGCTGTTCGGGGATGCCAAGAAGATGCTCGACGAGGTGCTGGCGGCGCTCAGGAGTTGAGCACCGGCGCATGAAGCCAAAAAGCCTGCGGCGCACGCCGCAGGCTTTTTTTTATTTCACGATGACTCCAGCACCGAACTTTGCTGGACTGCGCTAGAACCCGATACAGAAGGTTTATCAATAACTTACGCGCGTCCATCATATGCCGGTGCTTTCTGAAACCTGACCCGGCTTCCGCTCTCATGGCTCCCATGTGGCTCTTGGAAACGGGTCTTTCCGAGGAGTCATCATGGCCAAGATCAAGCTCACCAAGACCGCCGTGGAGGCGGCGCAACCCCAGCCGCAGGCCGTCGAACTACGGGATACCGTGGTGCCTGGCTTCCTGTGCAAGATTACCCCGGCGGGCCGCCGCGTGTTCATGCTCCAGTACCGCACGAACGCGGGCGAGCGACGCAAGCCCGCCCTGGGCCTGTTCGGGGAACTGACCGTTGAACAGGCCCGCGTCATGGCTCAGGACTGGTTGGCCGAGGTTCGCCGGGGCGGCGATCCTGGCGGCGCCAAGGCCGATGCGCGCAAGGCGCCCACCGTCACGGAGCTGTGCAAAAAGTTC
>NZ_JBANEL010000009.1:0-199549 GCF_040187735.1 Comamonas sp. w2-DMI
GGACTCGAAGGTGATCGTGGCGATCAACAAGGACCCGGAGGCGCCGATCTTCTCGGTGGCGGACTACGGGCTGGAGGCGGATCTGTTCCAGGCCGTGCCCGAAATGGTCCGGACGATCTGACCGGCAAAGGCCGGCTTCCCCGGGGAGCCGGCCTTTTCCTATACAGCCGGCCGAGGCGTGCGCAGAACATGCCCGGCACAGCGGTGGCGCACCCGCCATTGCCTTGATGACAAGGAGACAGACATGACAACGAATACCGTCCGCCGCCATCTGCTGGCCCTGGCCGCCGCGAGCCTGGCCGCCGCCGCGGGCGCCCCGGCCCGGGCCCAGGATTTTCCGAACAAGCCGATCACGCTGATCGTGCCCTTCCCGGCGGGCGGCTCCACCGACCGCCACATGCGCACGCTGGCCGATCTGGCCGGCAAGCAGCTGGGCCAGAGCATCATCGTCGAGAACAAGCCCGGCGCGGGCGGCACCCTGGGCCCGGGCACCATGGCGCGCACGGCCAGGCCCGACGGCTACACCATCACGCAGTTCCCCATGTCCATGCTGCGCATGGCGCACATGCAGAAGACGGCCTGGCACCCGATCAACGACTTCACCTACATCATCGGAGTCTCGGGCTATACCTTCGGCTTCACGGTGCGCTCGGACTCGCCCTACAAGACCTTCAACGACTACATCGCGGCCGCGCGCAAGAGCCCCGGTACGGTGGACTACGGCTCCACCGGCGCGGGCTCGTCGCCGCACCTGCTGATGGAGGAACTGGCCGAGAACGCCAAGGTCAGGCTCAACCACGTGCCGTTCAAGGGCAACGCCGACCTGCAGCAGGCCCTGCTGGGCGGCCATGTCTCGGCGCAAAGCGATGCCTCGGGCTGGGACAAATACGTGGACGGCGGCCAGATGCGGCTGCTGATGACCTTTGGCGAAAAGCGCACCCAGCGCTGGCCCCAGGTGCCCACGGCCAAGGAGCTGGGCTATGGCGTGGTCTCGACCTCGCCCTACGGCCTGGTCGGCCCCAAGGGCATGGACCCGGCCGTCGTGAAGAAGCTGCACGACGCGTTCAAGAAAGCCATGGAAGACCCGCGCCATGCGGAAGTGCTGGCCCAGCTCAACCAGGACGCCTGGTACCGCTCGGGCGCCGACTATGCGCAGTGGGCCCGGGAGGCCTATGCCAAGGACAGGGCGCTGATCGAGCGCCTGGGCCTGGCCGCCAAGTAATCGGTTTTCAATGAAAAAGCGCTGAAACCATTGACTGAACGGAGCGGGCAGCTATCGATATTGAATCGGTGGCGCCGCGCTTCATGCCCGTGATGCGGTACGCCGCATCCACACAGGAGACTCTCATGCAACGCCGTCTGTTCAACACCGCAGCCACGCTGGCGCTGGCCTGCACCGCCACCCTGGGCGCCACCGCCGCCCGGGCCCAGGCCGACTATCCGAACCAGCCCGTCACCATCATCGTGCCGTTTGCGCCCGGCGGCACCACCGACGTGGTCGGCCGCGCGCTGGCCACCAGCCTGACCAAGCAGCTCAAGCAATCCGTGATCGTGGAAAACAAGCCCGGCGCGGGCGGCACGCTGGGCGTGGTGGACATGCAGCGCGCCAAGCCCGACGGCTACCGGCTCACCATGGTGCCGGTCGGTGTGTTCCGCCAGCCCTATGTGCAAAAGACCCAGTACGACCCGATCCGCGACCTGACCTATATCGCCTCGTTCACCGCCTACGACTTCATCCTCGCGGTGGCGGCCGATTCGCCGTTCAAGACAGTGAAGGACGTGGTCGAGTACGCCAAGACCCACAAGGAAGGCGTGGACTACGGCACACCGGGCAAGTTCACGGGCAACCAGGTGGCCATGGCGCTGCTGGGCAAGGCTGCGGGCGTGCCGTTCACGCACGTGCCCTACAAGGGCGACTCCGAAGCGATCACCGCCTTGCTGGGCGGCCATGTGAAGACCATGGTCAGCACCAATGGCATTCTGAACTTCATGGAAACCGGCAAGGTGCGCGCGCTGGCGATCGCGGCGGACAAGCGACCGCCGGCCTTTGCCAACGTGCCCACCTTCAAGGAAGCCGGCTACGACGTGGTCGTGCCTTCGCCGCTGGGCCTGGCCGGACCCAGGGGCCTGCCGCTGCCCATCGTGCAAAAGCTCGATGCCGCCGTGAAGGCGGCGCTGGACGACCCCGAGATGCAACGCGTGATCAAGACCTACGGCATCCGCACCGACTACCGCGATCACCAGGCCTATTCGGAATTCGCGCGCAGGAATTTCGAGGCGGAAAAGTCCATCGTGCAATCCCTGAACCTGAATGATTGAGCATGCAGACCTTCTCTATTACGCCTGATACGCCTTTCACTCCCGTGAGCGAGCTGGTGCGCGAACATGCGCGCCAGCGGCCCGGGCATGCGGCGCTCCGCGACGATGGCCTGGCGCTGAACTACGCGCAGCTCGATGCCCTGATGGACCGCGTGGCCGCCGCGCTGCAGCGTGACGGCGTGCAGCCCGGCCAGGCCGTGGCCATCTGCGCGCTGAACTCGGCGCGCTATGCGGCGCTGTTCCTGGGCGTGCTGCGCGCAGGTGCCGTGGTGGCGCCGCTGGCGCCGTCCTCCACGGCGGAAAGCCTGGCTTCGATGCTGCGCGATGCCGATGCGCATCTGCTGTTCATCGACAAGGCCGCGCAGGAGCTGGTGCCGCAGGGCGCCGGCGCGCCGCGCTGCATCTCGCTGGACGGTATCGCCCAGGGCCAGTCCTTCGAGGACTGGCTGGCGCCCGAGGGCGCCAGGCCCGCACCCGTGCAGGTGCAGCCCGAGGCGCCTTTCAACATCATCTATTCCTCGGGCACCACGGGCACGCCCAAGGGCATCGTGCAGTCGCACGGCATGCGCTGGACGCATGTGATGCGCGGCAACCGCTACGAATACGGCCCGGGCGGCACGACGCTGCTGGCCACGCCGCTGTATTCCAACACCACGCTGGTGGTGTTCTTCCCGACGATCGCCTTCGGCGGCAGCGTGGTGCTGATGGGCAAGTTCGATGCCGCGCGCTATCTGCAGCTGGCCCAGCAACACCGCGCCACGCACACCATGCTGGTGCCCGTGCAGTACCAGCGCATCATGGCGCTGCCGCAGTTCGGCGACTTCGATCTCTCGTCCTACCGCTTCAAGTTCTGCACCAGCGCGCCGTTCAGCGCCGCACTCAAGGCCGACGTGCTGGCGCGCTGGCCCGGCAGCCTGACCGAGTTCTACGGCATGACCGAAGGCGGCGGCACCTGCATTCTCGATGCCCATCTGTTCCCGGGGAAGCTGCACACCGTGGGCAAGCCGGCCGAAGGCCACGACATCCGCCTGATCGACGAGGACGGCAGGGAAGTGCCGCCCGGCGAGGCCGGCGAGGTGGTGGGCCACTCGGCCGGCATGATGACCAGCTACCACAACCAGCCCGAGAAGACGCGCGAGGCCGAATGGTTCGATCCCGCGGGCAAGCGCTTCATCCGCACGGGCGACGTGGGGCGCTTTGATGCTGACGGCTTCCTCACGCTGTTCGACCGCCGCAAGGACATGATCATCAGCGGCGGCTTCAACATCTACCCGAGCGACCTGGAGGCGCAGCTGCGCCTGCATCCGGCCGTGGAGGACGTGGCCGTGGTCGGCGTGCCGTCCGAGCAATGGGGCGAGACGCCCGTGGCCTTCGTGGTGTCGCGCGCGGGTCAGGCTGCCCGGGCCGAAGAGGTGATGGACTGGTACAACCAGCGCGCCGGCAAGACGCAGCGCCTGGCGGACCTGCGCTTTGTCGACGAGCTGCCGCGCAGCGCCATCGGCAAGGTGCTCAAGCGCGAGCTCAGGGATCGCTATGCGGGGCCCGCCCGCTGAGGGCCGGGCAATACCGCGTTTCAAGGAGACTTTCGACATGCACAACGACATCGCCGCATCCCCTGTGCGCAGTCAGGTGACGGCCGAGGAATGGCAGGTCCGCACCGAGCTGGCCGCCGCCTACCGGCTGGTGGCCCATTTCGGCTGGGACGATCTGATCTTCACCCACATCTCGGCACGCGTGCCGGGGCACGACGACCAGTTCCTCATCAATCCCTACGGCATGCTGTTCGAGGAGATCACGGCATCGAGCCTGGTCAAGGTGGACCACGAAGGCGTGCCGCTGATGGAGACCGAGTACGACGTCAATCCCGCGGGCTTCGTCATCCACAGCGCCATCCACGAGGCCCGGCCCGAAGTGCAGTGCGTGCTGCACACGCACACGCCGCACGGCGTGGCCGTATCGGCCCAGGAGGAGGGGCTGCTGCCGATCTCGCAGCAGTCCATCTTCCCGCTGGCGCGCCTGGCCTACCATGCCTACGAAGGCGTGGCCCTGCACGACGAGGAAAAGCCGCGCCTGGTGGCAGACCTGGGCCGCAGCAACCAGCTCATATTGCGCAACCACGGCCTGCTGACCTGCGGGCGCAGCGTGGCCGATGCCTTCATGGCCATGTACACCCTGGAGCGCGCCTGCCAGATCCAGATCCTGGCGCAAGCCGGCGGTGCGCGGCTGAGCATGATTCCCGCTTCCATCATTGCCGATGCGGCCAACCAGTCGCGCCAGGTCACCAAGGGCAAGGGCTCGGGCCTGGCCTGGCCCAGCCTGCTGCGCAAGCTCGATCGCATCGCCCCCGATTACAAGAACTGACACCCTCTGAGCCGCTGCGCGCCTTCCCCCTCTCCACTCGCTGCGCGAGGGAAGAGGGACGAAACCCTTGCAGCGGGGGCCGGGCCCTGGCTCGGTGTCCCGCGCCCGGGCTGCTGCCGTTTCGCAGGCCGCAAGCCGTGCTCAGATTCATGGAGAAATCAATGGGAATTCTGGTCAACATCCATCCGAGCATGGGCGCGCCCATCGCGGCCGCGCTGCGTTCCATGGCGCCCGGCGAGACCGTCTGGGAACACCGCGACCAGGCCGTGGCCGGCGAGGTCGAGGCCATGCTGGCCTGGAGCCTCAAGCCCGGCGTGCTGGGCAGCTATCCGAATCTGAAGCTGCTGTTTGCGCCCAGCGCCGGCGTGGACAAGCTGCTGGTGCCCGATCTGCCCGGGGGCCTGCCCGTGGTGCGCACCGTCGATCCCCAGCAGCATGTGGAAATCGCCCAGTACGTGCTGGGCACGGCGCTGCGCCATACGCGCGAGCTCGAGCTGTTTGCCGAGCAGCAAAGGGCCGGCCAATGGCTGCGCCGCCCGGTGCGCGCGGCCGCTCAGTGCCGCGTGGGCATCCTGGGCCTGGGCGAGGTCGGGCGTTTCGTGGCACGCGCCATGCAGGCCGTGGGCTACCCGGTGGCCGGCTGGAGCCGCAGTGCCCGGGAACTGCCCGGCATCGCCGTCCACAGCGGGCCGCAGGGGCTGCGGGACATGCTGGCCCGGACCGACATCCTGGTCTGCGCACTGCCGCTGACGCCCGAGACGCGCGACCTGCTGGACCGCCGCACGCTGTCGCTGCTGCCACGGGGCGCCTACTTCATCAATGTGGGGCGCGGCGAGCAGGTCGTGGAGGACGATCTGCTGACCCTGCTGGACGAAGGCCATCTGGCCGGCGCGGCGCTGGACGTGCTGCGCGAGGAGCCCCCAAGCCCCGACAATCGGGCCTGGCGCCATCCCAAGGTATTCGGCACGCCGCATATCGCGGCCCAGGCATCGGCACAGACCATTGCCGGCCAGTGCCTGGCAAGCCTGAACCGCCTGCGCGCGGGCCAGGAGGCGCTCAACGCCGTGGATCTTTCCAGGGGCTACTGACGCCCGCGGTTGCGCGGGCTTTTTGCGGGATTTCCCGGCCCCGCCGCAGCCACATGCGGCGCGGGCCACGACAACAAAGAGAGACAAGCATGCCAACCACTCTTTCCCGACGCGGCTTCATCGGTGCGGCCGCTGCAACCGCTGCGGCCGCGCTGGCGCCGCTCGCGCAGGCGCAAGGCGCCTGGCCGAGCAAGCCCATCCGCGTCATCGTGCCCTACACGGCCGGCGGCTTTACCGACCAGATGGCGCGGCTGCTGCAGGCCGGGCTGCAAAAGGCCCTGGGCCAGCCCATCATCGTGGAGAACAAGCCGGGAGCCAACAGCATCATCGGCGTGGACCAGATCGCAAAGTCGGCGCCCGACGGCTACACCTTCGGCGTGGTGATCGCGGCCTATGCGGCCAACACCACGCTTTATCCCAAGCTGCCCTACAACCCGAAGAAGGACCTGGTCGGCGTGTCGCTGATGGGCGTCTCGCCGCTGGTGGCGGCCGTGGCCATGAACGCGCCCTTCAAGACCACGGCGGAGCTAATTGCCTATGCCAAGGCGAATCCCGGCAAGGTGGGCTTCGGCTCCTCGGGCAACGGCTCCAGCGCCCACCTGACCACGGAGCTGATGAAGCTGCTGACCAGGACCGACATGACCCATGTGCCCTACAAGGGCGCGGCGCCCGCGCTCAGCGATCTGATGGGCGGGCAGATCCCGCTGTTCCTCGACCCGCCGCCCAACCTGATCCAGCCGGCCAGGGCCGGGCGCATCCGCCTGATCGGGGTGGCCAGCGACAAGCGCCTGGCCGCCTTGCCCGATGTGCCCACGTTTGCCGAACAGGGCATTCCCGAGCTCATGGGCAGCACCTGGGCCGCGATGATCGCGCCGGCGGGCGTGCCGCGCGAGATCGTGCAGCGCATGTCCGCCGAGGTGGCCCGCATCATCCGCAGCCCCGAAGTCACGCAGCGCCTGGAGCAGACCATGGGCACCTTTGCCGAAGGCTCGACGCCCGAGGAGTGCGACCGCTTCATCGCGGCCGAGACGGCCAAGTGGGGCAAGGTGATCCGCGAGGCCAGGGTGACGGTGGACTGAGGGCGCGGGCCCTGCGCGCCTAGCGCACGGTGTAGTTGATCTGGAACATCAGCCCCGCGTTGCCCAGCACGTTGATCTGGCCGCCCCAGTTGGGCGTGAAGTCGTAGCCCAGCGCCGGGATGGCCGTGATGCCCCAGCCGTGGCGGTTGTTGAACGGGATCTTCTTGTTGTACGGATACTTGTAGCCATGGATGACGCCGCCCGTGAGCTTGACGAACAGCCCGGGCATGCTGTCGAACGGCCTGAAGCGCCAGCCGTAGTAGGCGTACTGGCTGGGCTGGCCGAACGAGTTCCTGAAGTACGCGAACCCCGCCACATGGCGATCGTCCAGCTGCTTTTCGGCCTGCAGCAGCCAGACATAGGCGTGCTTCTGCTCGTCGGGCTCGAAGTCGTGTTCCTTTTTGGCATCGGAGAAATGCCAATCAAAGGGCGCGTAGCCGAACATCCAGCCCGACAGCGCCGAAGGCGGCTCGCCGGGAGCCAGGCCTTGCACCGGACCCTGTGCAGGCGCGGGCTCGGGCGCCGCTGCAAGGGATGTGGACTGGGCGTGGGCGCCAAGGCTGAAAAGCAGGCTTCCCAGGCCGGTGAGAAAAGCGGTGGTCAATGGCAGTCGCATGCTTGCTTCCTGTCGGCAGATGCCCGGCAGGCCGCACGGAGCCGGCTTCCCGGGCTGTATCTGCCGCAAGCCTAGCAAAGACCGCACCGTTTGTTGCGTAGGCCGCGGGCTTTTTGCAAGCAATCGTTTTGCCATGGCCGGGCATCCGGTGCCTGGCTAGCGCAGCCTCTCGCCAGGGGCGCGCGCGTCCACGCGCCAGCGCCGCCGGGGTGCCCGCAAGGTGTGCCGCTGGCGGTAGTCGGCCGGCGCCATGCCCGTGTGGCGAGCGAAGATGCGCCTGAAGGCCGCGGGATCGGCATAGCCGCAGGCCTGGGCGATGGAGGGAATGCTCTCCAGCGTGATCTCCAGCAGCACGCGCGCCCGCGCGCAGCGCAGGCCGTGCAGGTGGTCCAGCGGGCTGTGGCCCAGCTCCTGCCGGAAATGGCGCAGCAGCGTGCGCGGGCTGACCGAGACCGCCGCGGCCAGCGCCCGCAGGTCATAGGGCTGATCCACGCGGGCTTCGAGCCAGGCAATCGCATGGGCCAGGGTGCTGGCGCGGGTGTGCGGCAGCTGCCGGTCCAATGAGGCTGCCTGCGCGGCCCGCTCGCGCGGCGGGTCGGGCTGCAGCACGGAGCCCAGGGCGGCGGTCAGATCGTCGCCGAAGGCCATGCGCGCGAGCGCCAGCGCCATGGGCACCAGGGCCTCGGGATGGGAGGCGCTGAGCCAGTGGCCGTCCTGCACCAGCGGCCGCCCCTGGGCCAGAGCGATATCGGGGAAATCCAGGCTGAAGCCGCCCATGTAGAACCAGGGCAGGGCCACGCTCAGGCCCTTGCAGCCGCCGCTGCCGGCGGCAAACCAGGCGGCGCTGCCCAGCGTGCAGACCTGCAGCCCCTGGTCGAAGGCAGCGGCGGTGCGCCGCACCAGCGGCCCGTGGGCGGCGACGATCTCGCGGATGGCGGGGATGTCGGGACATTGCAGCGAGCTCAGGAACAGCGCGCGCACCGGTCCCGCAACGGCGGCGCCCTCGGCTCCGTGGGGCATGCGTTCGCCCATGTCGCGGCCCAGGCCGTCCACCCAGCGCCAGCCGAAGCGCGGCGCATGGCGCCCATGCCGCAGGCCGGCCATCAGATTGGCGCTGCGCAGCATTTCGACCAGATGCAGCGCATGGCCGACGGCGCTTTCGGGCAGGCAGGGCAGCTCGATGACGAAGTTGGAGGACATGGCGGGCGGGTCGTTCAGGCGTGGCGGTATGGGCTCGGAGATTGGCCATTTTGCCTTGCCCGGGCAGGAGTATTGGCTCTTAGCATGGCGCTTCCATGACTAGAAAACGGAGACCCACCATGCAACTTGTCCTGCGCCTTCGCCCGCTGGCCCTTGCCGCTTCGCTGCTGGGCGGCGGCCTCTCATTTGCCACCGGCGCCGCCGCTGCCCCGGGACTCGATGCCCAGGGCCTGGCGGCCCTGGATGCGGCCATTGCGCCGCTGGCGCCCAAGATGGTCGAGTGGCGCCGCGACATCCATGCGCATCCCGAACTTTCGGGCCAGGAAAAGCGCACGGCCCGGCTCGTGGCCGAGCATCTGCGCCGCCTGGGCATGGAGGTGCAGACGGGTGTGGGCGGCATGGGTGTGGTGGGCACGCTGCGCGGCGCGCTGCCGGGGCCCGTGGTGGCCCTGCGCGCCGACATGGACGCGCTCCCCGTGGCCGAGAAGACCGGCCTGCCGTTTGCCTCCAGGGCCAAGGCCCAGTACATGGGCAAGGAGGTGCCGGTCATGCATGCCTGCGGGCATGACGCGCACGTGGCCATGCTCATGGGGGCGGCCGAGGCGCTGGCCGGCATGAAGGCGCAACTGCCGGGCACCGTGAAATTCATCTTCCAGCCCGAGGAGGAGGGCGCGCCCATCGAGGCCGATGCCAGCGGCCATGTGCCCAGCTTCGGCGCCAAGGCCATGGTGGAGGCCGGCGCGCTCAAGGATGTGAAGGCCATCTACGGCCTGCACATCACGGCCAATCTGCCGCCCGGCGTGGTGGGCTACCGCGTGGGCCCGCTGATGGCCGGCGCGGACAACGTCACCATCCAGGTCGAGGGCCGCGGCGGCCATGGCTCATCGCCCTGGAACGCGGTGGACCCGGTGGTGGCGGCAACCCAGGTCGTGGCCGGGCTGCAGACCATCGTGAGCCGCCAGCTCGACATCAGCAAGGAGCCCGCGGTGCTGACCATCGGCGCCATCAACGGCGGCACGCGCTACAACATCATCCCGGACAGCGTGGAGATGCTGGGCACGCTGCGCACCTTCGACGAAGGCATGCGCGCGGACGCGCACCAGCGCATCGCCACCACGGCCGAGCACATTGCCGCGGCCAGCGGCGCCAAGGCCAAGGTGCGCTTCGGCCCCGTGAGCTATCCGGTCACCACCAACCCCGCGGAGCTGACCGAGGCCTCGCTGCCTGCGCTCAAGCTGGCCATGGGCGGCAAGGTGATGGTGATTCCCAAGGTCAGCGGCTCCGAGGACTTCTCCGAGTTCCAGAAGCAGGTGCCGGGCTTCTTCTACTTCCTGGGCGCCACGCCCGAGGGCAAGGACTACCAGACGGCACCCTCCAACCACTCGGCGCTGTTCGACATCGACGAAAAGCAGCTGCCCGTGGGCGCGCGCTCGCTGGCGGCGCTGGCGGTGGACTACCTCAAGCGCGCGCAGTGAAGGCTGCGCGGGCAGCAGCCATTCCGATAGCTGCCAGCGCATGCAAAACAAGGGCTTGGGCATCATTCAATGCCGAAGCCCTTGTGTAGTCTGCGATGGAAGCTATCGATGGGAGAGCAATCAGGCTGCGCCGCCCGAGCCGCGCACGCCCGAGGAAGGAATCTCCACGCCCAGGATGTCGCAGGCCACGGCCTCGCCGACCTTGATGCCGTCCACGCCCGCCGACAGAATGCCGCCCGCGTAGCTCGCGCCTTCGCCGGCAGGGTACAGGCCGCGCGTGTTCAGGCTCTGGAAGTCGGCGCCGCGGGCTATCTTCACGGGCGATGAGGTGCGCGTCTCCACGCCCGTGAGCACGGCGTCGTGCATGTCGTAGCCGCGGATCTTCCTGCCGAAGGCCGGCAGCGCCTCGCGCATGGCCTCGATGGCATAGGGCGGCAGTGCATGGTGCAGGTTGACCAGCGTGATGCCGGGCTTGTACGAGGGCTGCACCTCGCCGAGCGCCGGGGATTCCCTGCCAGCGATGAAGTCGCCCACGAGCTGGCCCGGCGCGTTGTAGTTGCGCCCGCCCAGCAGATAGGCCTTGGTCTCGAGCTGGCGCTGCAGCACGATGCCTGACAGCGGATGCAGCGCACCCTCGGGCAGGTTCTCGACCCCGTAGGTCTTGCCGTCGAAGGCCCAGGCAAAGCTCTTGGCGTCGCGCGGATAGTCGACGGGGTCGATGGCGCAGACCATGCCCGCGTTGGCATTGCGCTCGGCGCGCGAATACTGGCTCATGCCGTTGGTCACCACGCGCTCGGGCTCGCTGGTCGCGGCCACCACGGTGCCGCCCGGGCACATGCAGAAGCTGTAGACGGCGCGGCCGTTCTTGGCGTGGTGCACGAGCTTGTAGTCGGCCGCGCCCAGCAGCGGATGGCCCGCATGCCGGCCCCAGCGCGCGCGGTCGATCACGCTTTGCGGATGCTCGATGCGAAAGCCCACCGAGAAGGGCTTGGCCTCCATGTACACGCCGCGCTCGTAGAACATGGCAAAGGTGTCGCGCGAGCTGTGGCCCAGCGCCATCACGGCATGGCGCGCGGGGAGGCGGTAGCTCTCGCCCGTGGCCTGGTTCAGCACCTGCAGCGCGACCAGCTGGCGCTGCCCGCCATCGCCATGGGGGCAGGCTTCGACCTGCACGTCGGTCACGCGCTGCTCGAAGCGGATCTCGCCGCCCAGGCGGATGATTTCCTCGCGTATGCCTTCGACCACCTTCACCAGCTTGAAGGTGCCGATGTGCGGGTGGGCCGCGTAGAGGATCTCGGGGGGGCGCGCCATGCTCCACGAACTCGGTCATCACCTTGCGGCCCAGATGGCGCGGGTCCTTGATCTGGCTGTAGAGCTTGCCGTCCGAGAAGGTGCCTGCGCCGCCTTCGCCGAACTGCACGTTCGATTCGGGCGTCAGCGCGCGCTTGCGCCACAGGCCCCAGGTGTCCTTGGTGCGCTCGCGCACCTTCTTGCCGCGCTCCAGCACGATGGGGCGAAAGCCCATCTGCGCCAGCACCAGCGCCGCAAAGATGCCGCAGGGGCCGAAGCCCACCACCACGGGGCGCTCGTCCTCGGCCAGTGCGGCGGGCGCCCGGCCGACAGGCTTCCAGGCCATGTCGGGCGTGCGGATCACATGCGGGTTGTGCTCGAACCGGGCCAGCAGGTCGTTTTCGCGTTCGGGCTGCTGCAGCGTGACGTCGACGATGTAGACGGCCAGCAGCTCGGCCTTGCGCGCATCGAAGCTGCGCTTGTGCACGTGCAGGCCGGCGATCTCTTCGGGCGCGATGCCCAGCAGCTGGGCGGCCATGGCCGTGAGGCGCGCGGCGGGATGGTATTCGGTGTGGTTCTCGGGGTGGTATTCAACCGCCGAGAGCGGGAGTTTGAGTTCTGCAATGCGGATCATGGCTCGGGGTTATCAAGCAAGGGGTGCGATGGTAAGGCAAAGCCCGGCCGAGCAGGGGCGGCCCCGGCCGTGGCCTTGGTTGCGACTCGGAAAAAACGCAGGCTGCCGACTCCGCGTTGGATAGCTGCCCGCGCTTGCTGCATCGGTGCAGCAGACGTTTTCGCTTCAGATCACCAGCCGCGAATGCCCGATGCCGCCGCCTTTTTCCACGCGGATCTGCGCCGGGATGCGTTCCTTGAGCGCCTCGACGTGGCTGATGATGCCGATCATCTTGCCGCTGGCGTTGAGCGCATCGAGGGCCGAGAGCGCCACCTCCAGCGTGTCGCCGTCCAGCGTGCCGAAGCCTTCGTCGAGGAACAGCGAGTCGATGGAAGTCTTGTTGCTCACCAGGTCGGACAGCGCCAGCGCCAGCGCCAGGCTGACCAGAAAGGCCTCGCCGCCCGACAGCGTGCGCGTGTCGCGCGCCACGTCGCCCTGCCAGCTGTCCACGATGTCCAGCTCCAGCTCCCCCGCGGGCTTGCGGCGCAGCAGATAGCGGCCGTGCAGCCGGCCCAGGTGCCGGTTGGCCAGGTGCAGCAGATGGTCCAGCGTCAGGCCCTGGGCGAAGCGGCGGTACTTGTCGCCCCTGGCCGAGCCGATCAGCGCGTCCAGCCGCTGCCACAGGTCGCAGTCGCGGGCCTGTGCCTCGATCTGCAGCAGCAGCGCCTGCTGGCCCTGGCGGCGCTGCTCGTCGTCGAGCAGCCGCGCGCGGCAGGCGCCGATGTGTTCGCTGAGATGGGCGCGCTCGGCCTCCAGCGTTCGCACCCGCTCGGCGATGGCGTCGGGCGCCTCATCGGTCAGGGCCTGGGCCTGCAGCTGCTCCAGGCGCGCCAGGGCCTGGGCATGCAGCGCGGTGCTGCGCTGCAGTGCGTTGTCCAGCTGCTCGCGCAGCGCCGCCAGCCGCTGCTCTTCGGCGGGGGGCAGCAGGGCCAGGGCATAGGCCTCGGTGTCGGCAAAAGGGCTTTGCCGCAGCGCGCCGTCCCAGTCGGCCTGGGCGGCCGCGGCCTGCTGCCGCTGTTCGGCCAGCAGGGCCTGGGTCTGGTCCATGCGGCCTTGCAGCTCGGCCAGGGCTTGCGCCTGGCGCTCCATGGCCTGGGCGCAAGCGGGCAGATCGTCCGGCAATGCAGTGGCGCCCTCTGCTGCAGGCCGGTCCGCAAAGGCCTGCCAGCGCTGCTGCCAATGCGTAGCCTCCTGCTGCGCGCTTTCGCACTGGCGCTGTTGCAGCGCGATCTGCGGCGCCAGGGCCTGCAGGCGGTCCTGGCGGTCCTGCCATTGCTGCCAGTCGTGCTGGCGGGCGGCCAGCCAGGCTTCGCTGTCCGGGGCCAGCGGCAGCGCGTGGCCCGCCTGCTCCACGGCGGCCTGCAAGGCCCGGGATTGGGCCAGGGCCTGCTGCTGCAGGGCCTGCCAGTCCTGCTCCAGCCGCTGGCGCCTGGCCGTCGCCTCCTGCAAGGCCTGCTGCACGCGCTCCTGCTGGTGCTGCGCAGCCTGCTCGGCCTGCCGGGCCTGCTGTGCGGCCTCCCGCGCGGCCTGTGCGGCTTGCTCGCCGGCTTCCGCATCGGCCAGCGCCCGGGCCAGCTCGGCCAGTGTTTTTTCGCCGGCCTGGCGGGCTTGCTCCAGCAGCCCGGCATCCTGCCAGCCGGGGTCCTGCACGGAGGGCGAGGCCTGGCCGCGCAGCGCCTGCCATTGCCGGTGCCATCGGGCGATGGCTTCTTCGATTTCGCCGTGCCGAGCCTGGTGCTGTGCCAGCTGCGTCTGGCTGGCCGCGTGGGCCTGGGCCAGCTGCTCGCCCCGGGCGCGCAGCTCTTCGAGCGCCTGCTCTGCCGCCTGCAGCGCAGCGTGGGTTTCGGATATGTCGAGTGCCGCATAGGCGGCGATGGCCGGATGCTCGCGCGCGCCGCACAGGGGGCAGGCTTCGCCTGCGCGCAGGGCCTGGCGATGGGCTTCCAGGCTCTGGATGCGCTGCTCCTGCTCCAGCAGCTTGCGCTTGTCGTCCACGCGCTCCTTCTGTGCCCGGTACTGCGTGCGCAGCTGCGCCAGCGCCCGGGCCTGCTGTTCTGCCTGGGCTGCGCTGGCTTGCCGGGCCTGCTCCGTCTGCGTCTGCTGGGCGGCCAGCTGGCGGCGCACAGCGGCGCTTTCCTCGATCTGGCGCCATAGATGGGCTTGCTGCTGTGCGGCCTGCCAGTGCGTGCGCAACCGGGCAAGGCTGCCGCCATGGGCGGACAGGCGCTGCTCCTGCCCGCGTTCGGCCTGCCGCGCGGCCGCTTGTGCCTGCTGGTGCGCCTGCACGGCCGCTGCCAGATGCCGGGCCTGGGCGTCGGACTCCTTGCCCAGGCTGGCGATGTCGTGCTCCAGCGCTTGCCGCTCGGCCTGCAGGGTGCTCAGCTGCTGCTGGTAGAGGCTGCGCTGCGCCAGCTGCTGGCGCCAGCCGCTGAGCTGCTCGCCGAGGCGGGCATGCCCGGCATGGACCTGGCACCAGTCCTGCAGCACGCCTTGCTCGGCCTGCAGGGTTTGCAGCTGCTGCCGCGCGGCGGCCAGCGCCCGGTCGGCCAGGCGATGGGCCTGCCGATGCAGCTGCGCCTGCATGGCGTGGGCCTGTTCCTGCCGCTCCTGCAGCTGCTGCAGCTGGTCCCGGCTTTGCGCGCAGGCCGCCTGCGTGCGCAGCCAGGCACCGTGCAGCGGCTGCAGCGCCGCAGCGGGGGCATGCGCCTGCAGGCGCTGCAGCCCGGGGGCCGCATCTTGCAGGGCCTGTTGCGCCTGCAGCCGGTCGGCCTCTGCCTGCGCCGCGGCTTGCGCGGCCTGGGCCGTGTGCTCCTGCCAGCGCTGCAGGGTCTGGGCGGCGCCATGGTCGGCCTGGACCTGGGCCAGCGTTGCCTGCAGCTCCTGGGCCTGCTGCTCCAGCCGGCCACGCTCTTCGGGCTCCAGCAGCTGCATGCCGGCCGCCTGGGCCTTGCGCTGCTCCAGGGCCGTGCGCGCATCGCGGGCGCGCTCGAACACGGCCTGCGAGATCCGGCCGTAGATCTCGGTACCCGTCAGCTCTTCCAGCAGCTCGGCGCGGTCGTTGGCGCCGGCTTCGAGAAAGGCCGCAAAGCCGCCCTGGGCCAGCAGCATGGATTTGGTGAAGCGCTTGAAGTCCAGCCCGGTGATGGAGGCCACCAGGTCGGGCTTTTCGCTGACGCGCGTGGTGAGGATGCTGCCGTCGGCGACCCGGGCCAGCTCCGCCGTGGGTTCCTGCAGCTTGCCGTCCAGCCTGTCGCGCGCGCGGCGCTGGCTCCAGAAGGCGCGATAGGCCACGCCCTTGACCTCGAACTCCACCTCCGCCAGGCAGTCGGCCGTGTGGCGGGTGATGAGGTCGTTGCTGCTCTTGGTGATCTTGTCGAGCCGCGGCGTCTGGTGGTACAGCGCCAGGCAGATGGCGTCGAGCAGCGTGGACTTGCCGGCGCCCGTGGGGCCGGTGATGGCGAACAGGCCGTTGTCGGCAAACGGCGCGGCCGTGAAGTCGATGCTCCACTCGCCCTTGAGCGAGTTGAGGTTCTTCAGGCGCAGCTTGAGGATTCTCATGCCTGCTCTCCCGCATTGCCGTTCAGTTGCGCCAGCACCTCGCGGTGGCGCTGCGCCAGTGCCTGCTGCAGCCCGGCCTCCAGCGTTTCCTGGGCCAGGCGCCGCGCAAACACCTCCTCGGGGCTGAGCTCGTCAAGCGATTCCCGGGCCTCGGCCGCGAGCCGGGGCGCCGCGCTGCCGCGCTGGCGGCGTATGCGCAGCACCTGCAGCGGCAGGCCTTCGGCCAGGGCCTGCACGCGCGCGGCCAGGTCGGCCAGGTAGTCGTCGTCCTGCACGGTGACTTCGATCCATGTCGGCCGTTGGGCGTCGGCGCTGCAGGCCAGGGCCTTCAGTGCGGCCGGCAGCTCGTCCAGCGTGCCCTGCACGGACGCCATGGGCTGGAAGACGGGCACGGGCAGGGGGGTGATGCCCCGCAGGCCGGAGTCATCCAGATCCACCAGCAGCACCTGCTTGGCCTGGCGCGCTTCGTCGAAGCCCAGCGCGATCGGCGAGCCGCTGTAGCGTATGTGCTCCAGCCCGCCCACGGTCTGGGGCTGGTGGATATGGCCCAGCGCGATGTAGTCGGCCGGCGGAAAGGCCGAGGTGGGGAAGGCCTGCAGCGAGCCCACATAGATCTCGCGCACCGATTCGTTGCTGCGGGCGCCCACGGTGGTGAGGTGGCCGGTGGCGACGATGGGCAGCCTGCGGCCCCGCGTGGCCTGCAGTTCGGCCTGGCGCTGCAGCGCGGCCGCATGAATCTGCTGGTAGATGGCCTGTATGGCATTCTGCAGCGCCAGCTGCTTGTCCTGCGCGCTCTGGCTGGCCTGGCTCTGCACCACGTCGCGGGCCCGGATGAAGGGCAGCGCGCAGACGATGCAGCCGGGCTCGTTCCTGCCTCCGCGCAGCGGCAGGGTCAGCACATGGCGGGCCGTTTCGCCCACGGCCGCGATGACGCTGGTGTTCAGGTAGGCCAGCAGGTCGCGGCTTTCGTCGAGCACGCTGACCGAATCATGGTTGCCGCCCAGCAGCAGCAGGGCGCAGCCCGCACTGTGCAGCCGCGCGACGAGCTGGCTGTACAGCTCGCGCGCATAGCTGGGCGGCGCGCCGGTGTCGAAGATGTCGCCCGCGACCACCACGGCATCGACGGCGTGCGCATCGACCTGCTCCAGCAGCCAGGCGATCAGCGCGCGGTGCTCGGCCTGGCGGCTCTGGCCCATGAAATGCTGGCCCAGGTGCCAGTCGGAGGTGTGGAGAAGGCGCATGCGTACGAAAGGGGAAAAGAGGGCCTGAACGGGGCTACATGGTAGTTCGCCCTGCCGGCCGGAAGGAGGAAGGGTCAGCGCCGCGGCTGCCTGTGCCAGAACGTGAATTCGTCCTCGTGCACTTCGTAGTCCAGCTCCTGCAGCCGCGCCTGCATGCGCTCCTGGGCGTCGGCCACGCCCTGGTTGTAGATGCTGGGGGCGATTTCCTGCAGGAAAAAGCCCAGCAGGGCCGCGGCCGTGACATTGCCTATGGGCTCGTCCATGTGTTCGCGGAAATAGCGTTCGATGGAGGCCACGGCCTGCTGGCGGGCTTCCCTGTTCAGTTCTATGGGCATGTGGCGGAGTCTGGCATGAAAGCCTGCGAAGGCGCCACGCGCCACAGGGGAACATGAAAAAGCCCCGCGGGCCGGCGCGGGGCTCAAGGGCAGGGGCCGGCTTCAGAGCGGCCGCTGCAGCGCCTCGTCGGCCAGGAAGCCGCCGCTCTGGTGCGCCCAGAGTTTGGCGTAGATGCCGCCCAGTTGCAGCAGCTGCTGGTGCGTGCCCTGTTCGACGATATGGCCCTGGTCCATGACGATGAGCCGGTCCATGGCCGCGATGGTCGAGAGCCGGTGCGCGATCGCGATCACGGTCTTGCCGTGCATCAGGCTGTCCAGGCTCTGCTGGATGGCGGCCTCGACCTCGCTGTCGAGCGCGCTGGTGGCTTCGTCGAGCAGCAGGATGGGCGCGTCCTTGAGCATGACGCGCGCGATGGCCACGCGCTGGCGCTGGCCGCCCGAGAGCTTGACGCCGCGCTCGCCGACCTGGGCGTCGTAGCCGCTGCGGCCCTTGAGGTCGGTCAGCGTCTCGATGAAGTCGGAGGCCTCGGCCTTGAGCGCCGCGGCGCGCATTTCTTCCTCGCTCGCATCGGGACGGCCGTAGAGGATGTTGTCGCGCATGGAGCGGTGCAGCAGCGAGGTGTCCTGCGTGACCATGCCGATGGCGCCGCGCAGGCTGTCCTGGGTCACGGTGCGGATGTCCTGGCCGTCGATCAGGATGCGCCCGCCCTGCGCCTCATGGAAGCGCAGCAGCAGGTTGACCAGCGTGGACTTGCCCGCGCCCGAGCGGCCGATCAGGCCGATGCGCTCGCCGGGGCGGATGGTGAGATCCAGGTGGTCGATCACCTTCTTGCCGCCGTCCTTGTAGGCAAAGCTCACGTCCTCGAAGACGATGCCGCCCCGGGTGATCTGCAGCGGCCTGGCATCGGGGGCGTCGACGATGGTGCGCGGGCGGGTCAGCGTGGTGATGCCGTCCTGGATGGTGCCCACGTTCTCGAACAGGCCCGTCATCTGCCACATCACCCAGTGCGAATAGCCCATCAGGCGCAGCGCCATGGCGATCACGGCGGCCACCACGCCGGCCGTGGCCTGGCCCTGCGTCCACAGGTACAGCGCCGTGCCGCCCGAACCCAGCAGCAGCAGGGCGATCATCAGGTGGTTGGTGATCTCGAACAGGCTCACCAGCCGCATCTGCGCATAGCCCGTGGCCTTGAAGGCCTCCATGGCGTTGCGCGCGTATTCGGCTTCGCGGCGCGTGTGGGCGAAAAGCTTGACGGTGGCGATGTTGGTGTAGGCGTCGGTCACGCGGCCCGTCATCATCGAGCGTGCGTCGGCCTGCTCCTTGCCGATGCGGCCCAGGCGCGGCACGAAGTAGAAGCAGGCGGCGGTGTAGGCCAGGAACCAGAGCGCGAACGGAATCATCAGCCGCCATTCGAAGCTGGCGGCCAGGACCAGGATGCCCACCATGTACACGCCCACTCCGACCAGCACGTCCACCACCATGAAGATCACTTCGCGCACGGACAGCGCGGTCTGCATGATCTTGGTCGTGATGCGGCCCGCGAATTCGTCCGCGTAGAAGGACATGCTCTGGCCCAGCATCAGCCGGTGGAACACCCAGCGCAGCCGCATCGGAAAGTTGATGGCCAGCACCTGGTGCATGACCTGCGTATGCAGCGCCAGCAGCAGCACGCTGCCCAGCAGGACGGCGGCAATGCCGGCGATGGTGCCGCGCTGCTCAGTCCAGAAGCCGGCCGGCGAGAGGGTGCCCAGCCAGTCCACCACGTGGCCCATGATGGCGAACAGCAGCGCCTCGTAAATCGAGAGCAGGGCGGAGGTGCAGGTCATCAGCAGTATCCAGCCGCGCATGCCCTGGGTGCAGGCCCACAGAAAGGCGAAAAAGCCGGTGGGCGGCACCTTGGGTTCGGTGGGCGGATACGGCGGTACCTGTCTTTCAAAAAAGCCGAACAAGATGGAAATACTCCCTATGCATGGGTCCCGATGGTAGGGGAGCGGGCAGGCGCGGTGGCGATCACCCGCGATGACCGTTGGGAAACTGGGGCATTGGGCGTGCCCTGGGACGGCAGGGCGGGCAGGCCGCAGCCGCCTCCGGCACGCGCTGTGAACACGCGCTTACAGCCATGGGCAAACCGCATGGCCATACTGGACCGATGCTGATGCCACTCAAAGAAAGCGAGCGAGTGTGAGGAATTTGCGGCAGCAGGCCCTGGCGCATGCGGGAACGCTTCTGAAGCCCGTCCTGGTGCTGGGCATGTGCAGCCTGGCCGGCCCCGCGCTGCAGGCGCAGGAGCCGGAGCGGATCTGGGCCGGGGTGGAGCCGCTCAAGGTGCTGCAGTCCATCGAGCCGGGGCTGTGGTCCCTGCGTACGCGCTACGAGCCCGAGCCGGCGAGGCCGCAGCCTCGCTCCGCTGCGCAGCCACCGGTGCAGACCGATTCAGGCTGCTTGTCGCCGCAGAGCATTGCCGAGGATCTGCAAGATCTGCTGAGCCAGGAAAGCGACGGCCTGTCCTGCACCGGCAAGCTTCTGGCCAACGACGAGGACCTGGGCCTGCTGCAGATCAGCTGCCCCGTGCGCAGCAAGAAGGACCTGCAGCGCAGCGGCCGCATCTTCCAGGCCCCGCCCGCCGTGGTCGAGATCCGCCGCCTCACGGCCGCCAGCTTCCGGGTGACCAGCAAGGCCAGGGACGGTGCGCGCGGTGCCGGCATGGTCCAGGTGCAGGACTATGAAAGGGAAGGCGATTGCCCGCAGTAGCCTTCGGCCTGCCGCAAGGCTTTTATTTTGATAGCTTGTTGCGCTTGATGGGAAAGCGTTTGAGCCGTTTTTCATGAAAAAAGCGCTGCCTTGGGCAGCGCTTTGGGGTCCGATGGCGGAGGCTCAGGCCGTGGGCAGGAAGCCTTCGACCGACAGGTAGCGTTCGCCCGTGTCGTAGGCAAAGCCCAGCACGCGGGCGCCGGCCGGCAGCTCGGGCAGCTTCTGGGCGATCGCAGCCAGTGTCGCTCCCGAGGAAATGCCGACCAGCAGGCCTTCCTCGCGGGCAGCGCGGCGCGCGTATTCGCGCGCGGGCTCCGCCTCGACCTGGATCACGCCGTCCAGCAGGCTGGTGTCCAGGTTCTTCGGGATGAAGCCGGCGCCAATGCCCTGGATCGGGTGGGGGGCGGGCTGACCGCCCGAAATCACGGGCGAGGCGGAAGGCTCGACGGCAAAGACCTTGAGCTGGGGAAACTTGGCCTTGAGCACCCGGGCCACGCCGGTCAGGTGGCCACCCGTGCCCACGCCGGTGATGAAGACATCGAGCCCGTCGGGAAAGTCCCGGAGCACTTCCTGGGCCGTGGTGGCTTCATGCACGGCCACGTTGGCCGGGTTCTCGAACTGCTGCGGAATCCACGCCCCGGGCGTCTGCGCGGCCAGCTCCTGGGCGCGGGCGATGGCGCCCTTCATGCCCTTTTCCTTGGGCGTGAGGTCGAAGCTCGCGCCGTAGGCCAGCATCAGGCGGCGGCGTTCGACGGACATGCTGTCGGGCATGACCAGGATCAGCTTGTAGCCCTTGACCGCGGCCACCAGGGCCAGGCCCACGCCGGTGTTGCCGCTGGTCGGCTCGATGATGGTGCCGCCGGGCTTCAGCGCTCCGGACCGTTCGGCGTCCTCCACCATGGACAGGGCAATGCGGTCCTTGATGGAACCGCCGGGATTGCTGCGCTCGGACTTGATCCACACATTGGCGTTCGCGCCGAACAGCCGGTTGATGTGGATGGCTGGCGTGTTGCCGATGGTTTGCAGAACGTTGTCGAATTTCATGAAGCCTCCAGCAGGATGGGGGGAAGTCGGAAAGAAATCGCAGACGCCCATTGTGGCGTAGTTGTTCATCCTGGCAGGAATATGGATATGCCCTGCAAGGCCATGGAAACGGGGGCCTTCCACGCCCTGGACGGGCCGTTGCGCTGCCGCCTAGCCGGCACTGGCCGGGCAGCCGGGGCGTGCCTGCGCCGCAGGCTTGCGCAGCGGCGTCTTCCACAGCTCGGCCAGCAGCAGGCCGCCCACCGTCATCACGCCGCCTATGGCGTGGTAGATGGCCAGCGGCTCGTGCAGCGCCGCCCAGGCGATGACGGCCGTGAAGATCGGCGTCAGGTTGAAGAACATGCTGGAGCGGCCCGGGCCCAGCGTCTGCACGGCCTTCATCCACAGCAGCGGCGCGGCGATCGAAGCCATGACGCCGGCATAACCCACCAGCGGCAGGTTGGCGGCGTTCAGCCCCGTCTTGGGCGAGAGCAGGTACAGCGGAAACTGCACGACCACGGCCACCAGCACCTGCAGGTAGAGCAGCTGCAACGTGGCCAGGCGCGGCATGGGCCAGCGCTTGAGTAGGATGTTGTAGAGCGCGTAGGACAGCATGGCGATGAACATCATCGCGTCGCCCAGGTTCAGCCCCTCGGACAGCAGCCGCGCGGGCCGGCCCGACGAGACCACTAGCGCCACGCCGGCAATGGCCGCCAGAGAGCCCCAGACCGCGCCGCGCGTCAGCCGCTGGCCCAGCACGAAGGCGGCCAGCACCAGGACCAGCATGGGCGTGAGCGAGCCGATGATGCCCATGTGCGTGGCCGTGGTGTAGTGGGCTGCGTAGTAGGCCAGGCTCTGGTAGATCACCATGCCCAGAACGCCCAGCGCCATGATCCTGGGCAGCAGGGGCTTGATGTCGGCGCGCTGGCGCCAGATGGAGGGCAGCAGAAAGGGCGTGAACAGCACGGCGGCCACCGCCCAGCGGAAAAAGCCGATCTCGGCTGCACTGATGCTGTCCGCAGCCAGCTTGCTGACCACGGTGTTGATGGACCAGATCAGCACGGCGCCCAGCGGTAGAAGATAAGAACCCATGATGTGGTGAAGACTCCTTGACGGGTCCTATCATGCGCTTGACGCATTTAAAGTGCATTCCTGATTTCGGACATTCCATAACGCAAGCCGGACGAACGCCATGCCTGCTTCTGCATCAAGACCCGCACAGGCCGTCAAGCGGCATGCCGTCCAGATTCTGGACACGGACAAGGTGCAGGGCAGCTATTACTTCCGCTACGACGAGTTTGGCGAGCACAGCGAGGCGCCGCCGCACAGCCACCGCTGGGGCCACCTGAACTACGCGGCCCACGGCAGTCTGAGCATGGACGTGCCCACGGGCCATATCCTGTGCCCGCCCCAGCACGGGGTCTGGATTCCGCCGGGCGTGGTGCACAGCTGCTATCTGCAGCATGCGGTGCAGTACCGATCGGTCTACCTGGCGCCGCAGCTGTGCCGGGAGTTGCCCCAGACACCGGGCTGCATGCGCATAGGGCCCATCGTCAAGGCCATCCTGGCGGACTTCGGCGCACGCAATGTGCAGGTGCCGGTCAGCGAAGAGGATCTGCGGCTGGCCCGGGTGGTGCACGACCAGCTGTGCGCCACGCCGCTGGAGCTGAGCTTCCTGCCCGTGGCCCGGCATCCGGCCCTGGTGCAGGTGCTGGAGGCCATGCAGTCGCGCCCCGACGACCACCGCAGCCTGGCCGAATGGGCGGCCACCGTGCACATGACCGAGCGCACGCTGGCGCGCCACTGCCAGCGCGAGCTGGGCATGAGCCTGGGCGAATGGCGCCAGCGCATGCGCTACCTGCGCGCCATCGACGCGCTGGAGGCCGGCCATACGGTGCAGCACATCGCCTACGAGCTGGGCTACAGCACGCCCTCGGCTTTCATCGCCATGTTTCAGCGCGAATCCGGCCTGCCGCCCGAGCAATTCCGGCGCGAGTTCTGTGCAGGTTCTTTGTGAACGCGGGATAATGCGCGCCGTGAAGTGCGCCAGACCGCCGCTGGTACAAGTGCCGAAAGGCCGTACTGGAGGAACGTCCGGACTGCACAGGGCAGCGTAGCAGCTAACGGCTGTCCACCGTGAGGTGAGGATCAGAGCAACAGAGACGAGTCCCGGGGGAGTGTCGCGAGACAAACCACCGGGGGTGAAACGGGCAATCTCTACGCGCAGCAATACCAAGTAGGCACACGTTGACGGGGCCCCCGGAGTGTGCGGGTAGGTAGCACCGAGCCATCAGGCGACTGATGGCCCAGATTAATGGCGGTCACGCAGCGGGCAACCGCTGTGCACAGAATCCGGCTTATCGGCGCACTTCACATCTTCTTCCTGCGCCGGGCTCCGCCCGGCGCTGCCAACCGCTTTTCCTCTTTATTCCACCATCAGCGCGAACAGCTGATGGCGGTGGTGTATGTCCAGCCGCGCGAAGGCACGGTTGCGGTAGGTCTTGGCCGTGGCGGCGCTCAGCTGCAGGTCGGCCGCGATGCCGTCCAGCGTCATGCCGCGCAGCAGGCGCAGGCAGACATCGAGTTCCCGCGCCGTCAGGCCCGGCGCCCGCTCGCGCAGGCGCTGCGGCCAGCGGCTCTCGCCAGCGTCGGCGGTGAGGGCAATGTGCTTGCGCGTCAGGGCCATGAGCGCCGCGGACAGGTCGGCGAAGTCGCTCAGGTGGCGGTCGGAAAAAGGCTTCTGGTGCGCATGGCGGTAGAAATTGACGGCGAACACCGAGCCGTCGCTGCCGCGCTCGGCGATGGAGATGCGCTCGGCCACGCCATGCGCCTCGTACACGCATTGGCGGTGCAGGGGCGTGACCTCGCTGGCCTGTACATGCACCAGGCTGCATGAGCCCTGTTCCTCCCCGCTGCCTCCCTTGTCGTCCACGGCTGCCATGCCCGTGCCTGGCGCGGCTGGCGCATGGCAGGGCCACTGCCGGCCCCAGCTCCGGTCCTCGTGCTGCGGACCCGAAAGATAGGCGCTCCAGCACTGGCGCGTGGTATCCGGCACGCCCTGCGAGGCCGACATGAACAGCCGCGGCTGCAGGCTGCCGATGCGGTACACGGACAGCGAGGCCAGGGGCGCGATGGTGCTCAGCCGGGCCAGGGCCGAATGGGCGAAGTCCGCCTGGCCCAGCGACTCCACCAGGCCGGCCAGCAGCGCGCTGGCATGCGCCATGCCGCGGGCCGGCATGGCATCGGTGGGCGGGGTCGGTTTCCAGGGGTTCATCGGCAGCGGCGGTGTGCGGGCTGTCATCTTCTTGGGGGACAGCGCTTTCTCCAACAGTGCTTACGCTGAGAAATCGCATGGACTGCAGGAACAGGGAGACCGATGACATTGCCAGGCAGTGATTTCCAGATGGCCGCGCCGCAGCTGCGCCGCTTCGCCGATTTCGCGGTGCAGGTCGGCGCGGCGCAGGAGGTGGGCGCCACGGCCCGCGGCTTCCGGCGCGTGATTCCCATCGTGGGCGGGCAGGTGTGCGGCGACGGCTGGTCGGCGCGGGTGCTGCCCGGCGGTGCCGACTTCCAGCTGCTCGTCAGCGACGAGCTGGCCGAGCTCGACGCGCGCTACGTGATCGAGACCGACGCAGGCGACCTGATCTACGTGACCAACCATGCGCTGCGCACCGGACCGGCGGCGCTGATGGAGCGCCTGCGCCGCGGCGAGCCCGTGGACCCGGCCGACATCTATTTCCGCTGCACGCCGCGCTTCGAGGCTTCGGCGCCCAGCCTGGCCTGGCTGTCGCAGCGTCTGTTCCTGGGCTCGGGCGCACGCTACCCCGATCTTGTGGCCATGCGGATTTTCGAAGTGCTTTGAACCCATACCAAGAGGAGACAACCATGAAGAACACCAAGCGGCTGCAGCGCCGCGCCGCCCTGGCTGCCGCGGCGGGCCTGGGCTGGCTGGCGGCGACGGGGGCTGTCGCGCAGACGGCCGGCTATCCGGCCAAGACCGTGCGCATGCTCGTGGGCTTTCCCGCGGGCACGGGCCCGGACGTGGTGGCACGGCTGCTCGCGCAAAAGCTCTCGGAGACCTGGGGCGGCGTGGGCGTGGTCGTGGACAACAAGCCCGGCGCGGCAGGCCTGATCGCCGCCAGCGAGGCTGCGCGCGCCCCGGCCGACGGCTACACCATCATGCTGGCCGAGACCGGCCAGCTCAGCATTGCGCCCAGCACCTACCGCAAGCTGTCCTATGACCCCGGAAAGGACTTCGTTCCCGTGAGCCAGGTGGTCAGCTCGGACTTCGTGCTGCTGGTCAATCCCGACAAGGTCAAGGCGCGCAACGTCCAGGATTTCGTGGCCTGGACGCAGCAGCAAAAGGGCTTGTTCATGGCGACCTTCGGCGCGGGCACGCCCGGCCATTTCGGGGCCTTCATGTTCGGCGATGCCGTTGGCATGCGCCCCGAGGTCGTGCACTACAAGAACACCTCGGATGCGCTGGGCGGCATCTTCAGCGGCGATGTGCAAGGCGTCTTCGCCTCGGCCGGCATGGCCGTGCCCCAGGTCAGGGCCGGCAAGCTCGCGGCCCTGGGCAGCACGGGGGCGGTGCGCGTGGAGCAGCTGCCCCAGGTGCCCACCATGAAGGAGCAGGGGTTCGGCAACCTGGAGTTCGGCTCGTGGTTCGGCATCGTCGCGCCGGCCAGAACGCCGCCGGAGGTGGTCGCCAGGCTCAATGCCGACATTCTCAAGGTGCTGCAGTCGCCCGATGGCCGCGCAAAGCTGCAGGAGGCGGGCTTTCGCGTCACCGGCACCAGCCCCGCGCAGTTCGCCGACATCATCGCGGCCGACACCGCCAAATGGGGCAAGGCCGTGGCCGCCACGGGCTTCAAGGCCGATTGAAGCCCGGGACAGGGCCCGGGACCAGACCGTAAACCACAGCAAGAACCTGAAGGAGACAAGCACCATGTCCACCACCCGACCCTTGCGCCAGCATGCACGCCATGTACTGACCTGCGGCGCCTGGCCTGCCGCGGCCCTGCTGGCGCTGGCCGCCTGCGGTGGCAGCGATGGCGCCGGCGATGCCGCGGCCGGCCCCGCATGGCCGCCGGCCCATGGTGCCTATGCGGCCGCCTGCACCCAGCTGGCCGACACAGCCAGGCTGGAGAAGACCACGCTGAGCGCCCGCTATGTGGCCGCCGGCACCCGGCGCCCTGGTGGTGCCGCCACGGGCGACTTCCTGCCGGGCCATTGCGTGGTGACAGGCAGCATCAATCCGCGTGTGGGCGTGGATGGAAAGCCCTACGCCATCGGCTTCGAGCTCAGCCTGCCGGATGACTGGAACGGACGCTTCCTGTTCCTGGGCGGTGGCGGCAACGACGGCATCCTGCGCGATACCTCGCTGAGCTCCAGCATCTCGGGCGGCACGCCTTCTCCGCTGGGGCAGGGCTTTGCCGTGGTCTCCACCGATGCCGGCCACAGCGGAACCACGGCGAGTTTCGGCGCCGATCCGCAGGCGCGCATCGACCACGCCTACAACTCCTACGACAGGACGGCGGTCACGGCCAAGTCGCTGATCGCGGCGCACTACGGCCGCAAGCCCGAGCACTCATATTTCTCGGGCTGCTCGGGCGGCGGGCGCCAGGGCATGATGTTCTCGCAGCGCTTTCCCGACTACTTCGACGCCATCACGGCCGGTGCTCCGGCCATGCGCGTGTCCAGCGGCGCCACGGTGGCCGCCATGTGGAATGTGAGTCGGTTCAACGCCATCGCGCCCCGGGATGAATCAGGTGCGCGCATTCTTTCGAAGGCCTTCAGCAACGCCGACCTGAACCTGGTGGCCGAGGCCGTGAAGTCGTCCTGCGACGCGGCCGACGGCGTGGCCGACGGCATGGTGAACAACACGCGGGCCTGCCGCTTCGATCCCGCCGTGCTGCAGTGCAGCGGCGCCAAGGCTGCGGACTGCCTTTCGGCCGAGCAGGTGGACGCGCTGGGCCAGGTGTTCGCCGGCCCGCGCAACTCGGAGGGGCAGGCGCTGTATGCGGGCCAGCCCTGGGACCCGGGCCTGGCCGCGCCAGGCTGGCGTGCCTGGACCCTGGGCAGCTCCCCCACGGCCACGCCCGATGCACGCTACATCACCCTCATGGCGGATGCGCTGGCCAACGAGTTCTTCACGCCGCCGCAGCCCGGCTTCGATCCCCTGGGCTTCAACTTCGACACCGACCCCGCGCGCATGGCCGCCTACTCGGCCATGTACGACACCTATGCCGACGACAGGCTCACGGCCTTTCGCCAGCACGGCGGCAAGCTGCTGCTCATCCACGGCATGTCGGACCCCATCTTCTCGGCCAACGACACGGTGGACTATTACGAGCGGCTGGCGGCCAACCATGGCGGCATCGCCAGCACGCAGGAGTTCGCGCGGGCCTTTCTGGTGCCGGGCATGAACCATTGCTCGGGCGGTCCGGCCACGGACAATTTCGACTCGATACAGGCCATGGTGGACTGGGTGGAAAAGGGCATCGCCCCCGACACGATCGCGGCCCGAGCCTTGCCGACCCAGGCCGACCATCCCAACCGTACGCGTCCCCTGTGTGCTTATCCCAGGTTCGCCAGGTACAAAGGATCGGGCAGCGTGGAAGATGCCGGCAGCTTTGTCTGCTCTGCCGAATGACGACGCGGACTTGTCGCGTGCCCATGGTGGATACGCGGCGGCCGGTCGCCATGGGGCCGGCTTGATCCTCCGCCATTCCGGTTCGGCAACGATGCCGGCTTCCCGGGCGCTGGCAGGAAAGCCGCAAGCTACCCCGGCCTAGAACCTCTCCCAGGGCATCAGGTAGCGCCACTGTCCCTCGGGCACCTGCGCCAGGCTCACGCGCCCTATGCGCAGGCGGCGCAGGCTGACCACGGTCAGGCCCACGGCGGCGCACATGGACTCGATTTCCTCCGGGGCTATGCCCTTGAGCGCAAAGCGCAGGTGGCGCTCGTTCTGCCAGCTCACCTTGCACGGCGGCATGCGGCGGCTGCCGCGGACGGGCAGGCCCGATTGGAGCAGCTCCAGGCCGCCGTCGGCGATCCTGCCCTCCACTCCCGCGATGCATTCCTGCTCCAGCCACTGGCCTTCCTCGGCCAGCTTGCGGGCCACGCGCTTGTCCTGCGTGAAAACGACCAGGCCGCTGGCCGGCACCGGAATCGGCAGGAAGGCCTGCAACTGGCGAAAGTGCTGCTGCAGCACCTTGATGGGGTGGGGCGTGTCCACCTCGGCCAGGTTTTCAGGCTTGAGCAGATCGTAGGCGCTGGGCGGCGCGTTGCGGGGCGCATTGCGCCCGGGCTGCGCCTGGGGCCACTGGGTGTAGCCGGCCGGCTTGTGCAGCAGCAGGGTGACGGGGGGGGACGGCATCGGGCCTGGCACCCTGGTCCACGGTGATGACCTGCGCGGGCAGGACGCGGGTTTCGGGCAGTTGCACGAGTTCGCCGTCCACGCGCACATGGCCGGCGACGATCAGCAGCTCGGCTTCGCGGCGCGAGCATTGTTGTTGTTCGGCCAGGCGCTTGGCCAGCCGGATGCTTTCGATTTCAGACATGCCGCGAGCTTAGCCGGAGTTGGCGCCCGCCGTCCGTACATCAGCCTCCCAGGCACAGGGTCTGGATACGCTCCACATGGGCCAGCAGAGAGCGTTCGGCAATCGGCCACAGCGCCTCGGGCGTATCGGCATAGGCCAGGGCCACCCAGTCCTGGATGCTGCCGTCGGGCCTGGCGCGCATGGCCGCGAGCACCTTGGCCTCGCGCGCGAGCCGGTGGGCCTTGAGTCGGGCGATGGCCTGGCGCGCATTGCCCAGCACATGGCCGTGGGCGGGCAGGATGTACTCAATGTCCTGGGCGGCGCACAGTGCGTCGAGCCGGTCCAGCGAATCCAGGTAGTCCAGCATGTTGCCGTCCGGCGGGTTGATGATGGTGGTGCTACCGTTGAGGATGTGGTCGCCGCTGAACAGCAGCCCGTCCTCCTCCAGCACGAAGCACAGGTGGTTGGCCGCGTGGCCGGGCGTGAACACGGCCTGCAGCGTATGCGTTGTTTTGCCCTCCGGCCCTTGTCCGGCAAGCGCGATGCGCTCTCCATCGCGTAGCGTGATGTCGGGCTTGAAGCGGCTGTTGGCGCGCGCCGTGGGCGCCGAGGGCAGGCCCATGACAGGCGGCCGGGCGCGGCCTGCCTGTTCCACCATGGCCTGCAGCGGCGCGGCGCCCGGCGAATGGTCGGGATGGGAATGGGTGCAGACGATATAGCGGATGTCGCCGCCGGCAGCCTCGAACAGCCGCTGCAGGTGCGCGGGCTCGTCGGGGCCGGGATCGATGGCGATGAAGCCCGTGGCCGCATCGCCGACCAGATAGCTGTTGGTGCCCGGTCCCGTCATCGTGCCGGGGTTGGGCGCGGTGAGGCGCAGCAGGTTCCTGCGCAGCGGCACGGCGCGTTCGGACTGCCAGTCCAGGTGGTGCGACACCTGGCCGTCGGGGCAGACCAGCTCCAGCTCGCCATAGGCCATGTCGCTTTCCATATGGCGCTTTTCCCGGCCGTCGACAAAGCCGGTGCGCGGGCAGCTTTGCCACAGCGGCTGCTCGCCCTGCAGCGCGGCGAGCACGGCGTCGGTGTTGGCGTAGCGGCCCAGGTGCTGCAGCGTGCGCAGCGTGGGAAACAGCAGGCTCAGGGTCCTGGCCTCGAAGCGCTGCACGGCGTCCTGGGGGCGGATCCAGGTCGGCTCGAACTGCTCGGTGCCGTCGGCTTCGGGAATCTGCCCCTCGGGCATGCGCGCCACGAAGAACGGCACGCTGAAGCGCTTGGGCAGGGTGCGGTCGGCCGTCCAGTGCGCCAGATACCAGAGCTGGTCCACGGCCAGCTGCCAGCCGCGTGCGCGGCATTGCTCGTACAGCGGGGCGTGGCGGTCGAGCTGCGCGACCTCGGCGGGAGCCACGGGGCGGCCGGCAGCGTCATTGGCCAGCAAAATACCCAGTTCCTCGAAGGTTTCGCGCAGGCCGGCCAGGGCCTGGGTCACGCGCAGCGCGCCTGGCGTCTGCCGCTGCGCAGCGCGTGCGCGGGCCAGCGCATGGGCGGCCGCCGTGGCGTCCTGTTCCTCGATGCCGCCGCCCGGGAACACATAGGCGCTGGAGGCAAAGCTGGCCTGTTCCGAGCGCCGGGTCATCAGCACCTCGAAGCCGTTGCCGTCGGCGCAGTCGCGCAGCAGCAGGACGGTGGAGGCGTGGCGGGGTTCTACGGGCTGGACTTGCGGATGCAGAAGCTGGCTGGTGCGGGTCATGCGCCCATTATGGGCAGGCGCCACGGCCTTCCTGTAGCGGGCTGGACAGCGCGGGCCGCATACCAGAGGGCAACTGCGGGAAATCACTAGGCCGCGGCGGCGCCCGGCCGCCGGCGCGACCCGGCTGCGGCCAGGCCGGCTCGGTAGGATAATGGGCGCCATCATGCAGATCCGCTTTACCAAGATGCAGGGCGCGGGCAACGACTTTGTCGTGCTCGATGAAACCCGGGCACGCCTAGGCCTGACCGCCGCGCAGTACCGCTATCTGGCCAATCGCCATTTCGGCGTCGGGGCCGACCAGATACTGACCGTACGCCCCGCACCCTCGGAGGGCGTGGACTTCGAGTACGTGATCCACAATGCCGACGGTGGCGAGGTGGAGCAATGCGGCAATGGCGCGCGCTGCTTTGCGCGCTACGTGCATGACAAGGGATTGACCGGCAAGCGCGTGATCCGCGTGCAGACGCTGTCCGGCGTGATCGCGCCCGAGCTGCATGCCGACGGCCGCGTGACCGTGGACATGGGCCGCCCCGAGCTGGAGCCGGCCAAGGTGCCCTTCGATATCCGGGGGCTGGCTCCCGAAGCTCTGGGTACAACACAAAAATGGCCGCTGGCACTGGATGGCTCTGCGTCGGCAGCTACGGTATGGATAGCGCCCGTTTCCATGGGCAATCCGCACGCCGTGCAGCTGGTGGATGATGTGGAGCAGGCGCCCGTGGCCGCCTGGGGCCCGCTGATAGAAAAGCACACACGCTTTCCCCAGCGCGTGAATGCCGGCTTCATGCAGATCGTGAACCGCGGCGAGATCAGGCTGCGCGTGTACGAGCGCGGCGCCGGCGAGACATTGGCCTGCGGCACCGGCGCCTGTGCCGCCGTGGTGGCCGGCATCGGCTGGGGCCTGCTGGATGCGCGCGTTCATGTCCACACTCACGGAGGCCTGCTGACCATCGAATGGGCGGGCGGCGCCGGCGACAGCGTTCGCATGACAGGCCCGGCAGAATTCGTTTTTGAAGGACAGATCGAAATTCCCGAGACGCTATGAGCACTACCGACACAGCCCTGACCGAAGACGCGATTGCCGACTATCTGTATCAGAACCCCGAGTTTTTCGAGCGCCATGCCGAACTGCTGGCCGGCGTGCAGCTGGTCAGCAGCCACGGCCCGCGCGCGGTGAGCCTGCAGGAGCGCCAGGCCGAGATGCTGCGCGAGAAGATCAAGGTGCTGGAGCACCGCATCATCGACATGATGCGCCACGGCAGCGAAAACACCAGCATCGCCAACAAGATCCAGCAATGGGGCTGCGCGCTGGCCAAGGTGCAGGACCTGCGCGAGCTGCCGCATGCGGCGACGGCCAGCCTGCAGCGCGTCTTCGACATCCCGCAGGTGGCGCTGCGCCTGTGGAACGTGGCCGGCATGCATTCGGGCTCGGTCTACACCATGGGCGTGAGCGAGGACGCCAAGGCGTTTGCAGCCTCGCTGACCATGCCGTTCTGCGGCCCCAACATGGGCTTCGAGCCCGTGGGCTGGCTTTCCCAGCCTGATTCCGTGCAGTCGGTGGCGCTGCTGACCCTGCACGACGGCGCCATGGACAGCACGACCAATGCCTTCGGCATGCTGGTGCTGGGCTCGCCCGATCCCACGCGCTTCGAGGCCACCATGGGCACGGAGTTCCTCTCTCGCATCGCCCAGCTGGCCAGCGCCTCGCTGTCGCGCATGCGCCTGTCGCCCTTGAGCCTGGCTCACGGCTGAAGCACGTCCATGGTGGCGCCTGGCAAGGCTGAACAGCTCTCCTTCGAGGAGCAGGCGGCAAGCCTGCCAGAGGCTGCCAGGGACTATCTGGAGCATGTGCGCGTGCAAAAGCGGCTCGCGCAGCGCACGCACACGCTGTACACGCTGGACCTGATCCGGCTTCAGGCCATGGCGGCAGAGGCGGGGGCCGAGCTGCTGGCGCTGCAGCCTGCCCATATCCGCCGCTTTGCGGCCCAGATGCACAGCCAGGGCCGCAGCGCACGCGGCATTGCGCTGATCCTGTCGGGCTGGCGCAGCTTTTTCCGCTGGGCGGCGCAGCAGGATCTGGTGCCGTTCAATCCCGTCGAAGGCGTGCGCGGCCCCAAGGTGCCCAAGCCGCTGCCCAAGGCCCTGGGCGTGGACGACGCCGTGCAGCTGGCCAGCTACCGGAACGCCGATGCCGATCCGTGGAGCGAGGCGCGCGACGCCGCGATGACCGAGCTGCTCTACAGCTGCGGCCTGCGCGTAGGCGAACTGGTGGGCCTGGACGTGCGGCCCGACCAGCGCACCCAGGCCGAGGGCAGAGGCTGGATCGACCTGGAAGCCGGCGACGCCCATGTGCAGGGCAAGGGCGGCAAGCGCCGTATCGTGCCTGTGGGCGCGGCGGCGCTGCAGGCTCTGCGGCGCTGGCTGGCCATGCGCAGCAGCGGATTGGCCGGGGCGGCGCAGCTGGCCGCCCGGCAGGAGCCGGCACTGTTCATCGGCCGCCGCGGCGTCCGGCTGTCGGGCCAGTCGGTCTGGGCGCGGTTGCGCCAGCGCGGCCATCAGGCGGGCCTGGCGTCCGGCGTGCACCCGCATGTGCTGCGCCACTCCTTCGCCAGTCATATGCTGCAGTCCAGCGGCGACCTGCGCGCCGTGCAGGAGCTGCTGGGTCATTCCAGCATCTCCACCACCCAGGTCTACACGCGGCTGGATTTCCAGCATCTGGCCCAGGCCTACGAAAACGCGCATCCGCGAGCACACCGGCAGGAGGCACCGGCCCAAGGACCTGCCAGCGACCCGCCCGATCAGGCCGGTGACGACTGAATACCCACGGCCCGGAAAGCTGGCGCAGCCCAGGTCGGAGAGAGCCGCCCCGCCGCAGGGGCGGCCCCGGCAAAGGCCATCGTCCCCCCGGGGATGCCGCGCAGCGGCTCAGGGAGGGCTTGATTTCATCGCTACACTCCCCAGCTTGACGTTTCGGGTCGGGCGTTTGCTCCCGGCCGCTGCAAGAGGTTTCAACGCATGGCTCTCATTCCTGTCACCATCCTCACGGGCTTTCTGGGCTCGGGCAAGACCACGCTGCTCAAGCGCGTGCTGCACGAATCCCACGGCATGAAGATTGCCGTGATCGAGAACGAGTTCGGCGAGGAGAACATCGACACCGACATTCTCAAGACCGAGTCCAAGGAGCAGATCCTGCAGATGAGCAACGGCTGCATCTGCTGCACCATCCGCGAGGACCTGCGCGAAGCCCTGCAGCTGCTGGCTGCCAAGCGGCGCAAGGGCATGGTGGACTTCGACCGCATCGTGATCGAGACCACGGGCCTGGCCGATCCCGGCCCCGTCGCCCAGACTTTCTTCATGGACGACGAGATCGCCGAAACCTATCTGATCGACTCCATCATCACGCTGGTGGACGCCAAGCACGCCAACCAGCAGCTCGACGACCGCCAGGAGGCACGCCGCCAGGTGGGCTTTGCCGACCAGATCTTCCTGTCCAAGACCGACCTGGTGACCGAGGCCGAAAAGAACGCGCTGATCCACCGCCTCAAGCACATGAACCCGCGCGCGCCCATCACGGCCGTGCATTTCGGCGACGTGCCGCTCAAGGATGTGTTCGACCTGCGTGGCTTCAACCTCAATGCCAAGCTGGACATCGACCCCGACTTCCTCAATGAAGACGAGCATGACCACAGCCACTGCGACCATGAGCACGGCCACTGCGATCACGATCATGACCATGGCCACCAGCATGACGAGCACTGCGGCCACGACCACCATGACCACGAGCATGGCGAGCATTGCAGCCATCCCCACCACCATCACCACGACGACGATGTGAAGAGCTTCGTCTTCCGCGCCCCCCGGCCCTTCGATCCGGCCAAGCTCGAGGACTTCCTGGGCGCCATCGTGAACATCTACGGCCCCAAGATGCTGCGCTACAAGGGCGTGCTCAACATGAAGGGTACGGAGCGCAAGGTGATCTTCCAGGGCGTGCACCAGCTCATGGGCAGCGATCTGGGTCCCGAATGGGCCGCGGACGAAAAGCGTGAAAGCAAGATGGTCTTCATTGGCATCGACCTGCCGCAGGATATCTTCCAGCAGGGTCTGGAGCAGTGCCTGGCCTGAGTCCAGGAAAAAAGAAGCATGCGAGCGTTGCTCGGGGCGCTTTCTGACACTGACTGACGGCCTGCATGCAGGCCGTTTTGTTTGACGCACACTAAATTGCCGGATGGGGCACACCCGTGGTTTTGTGGGGTATGCACAACGCGGGCGGGAGGGGAGAGCAAGCGTCGATACAATGCCGCCCCTAAAGAGGGCCGGAGCAGACCGGTCCTGGTTTGATCACAGTGCTGTGAGGAGACAGGACGTGAGCGCTGGATGCCACTACAAGCCCAGGAGCGCCAAGGCCGCCATACCGGCCCTGGGCGCCCGCGTGGGCCGTCCATCTTCGCAGTCTCCGGACCTCTTTGGCGGACGCAGGCCCGGCAGCGCCGGACCTGGCGCCTGCAGCGCAGCGGAATTGTTCCGCCTTGTCCATACCCAAGCGCCCTGCAACGCATTTCGCACAGCAGTCCCGATTGACAGTACCATCCATGGCCTCGTCCACAGGCGTTGGACCGGACACTATTAGCGATACGAAAACTATGCCCATCACAAAGCAAGCTGCGACGAAGAAAGATCCCAAGCTGGCCAATGCTTGGAAGACCAAATCGGTGGAAGAGCTGACGGATGCCGACGTGCTGGCCATGTCCGACGACGACTACATGAACGACGTGCAGCTGGCTTTCTTCCGCCGCAAGCTGGTTGCCCTGAAGAACGACATGCACGAGAACGCGGGCGAAACCGCGGAAAACCTGCGTGAAGACACCGTGGTGGTGCCCGATCCCGCCGACCGCGCCACCATCGAGGAAGAGCATGCGCTGGAGCTGCGCACGCGCGACCGCGAGCGCAAGCTGCTCAAGAAGATCGACCAGTCCATCGCCCGCATCGACGCCGGCGACTACGGTTACTGCGACGAGACCGGCGAGCCCATCGGCGTCGGCCGCCTGCTGGCCCGCCCCACGGCCACGCTGTCGCTGGAAGCCCAGCAGCGCCGCGAACTCAAGCAGAAGATGTACGGGGATTGAGATGCATCAGGCGCAGCCCCTGGGGGCTGCGCCATAGTGGACTGACCATGGCCAAAGAAGAGACTCGATCGAACCGGTTGCTTTCCAAGGTGGTGCGCTTTGTGCGCCATCCGACGGTCAACTGGTCTGATCTGGATACTCTCGACGACGAGCCAGAGAGCCAGTACAGCAAGCAGGCGCTCAAGGAAATGCTGGAGCGCAAGCGCCAGAACGACTTTGCGCGCAAGCGCGAGTTCGACCAGCTGCGCAAGTTGCGCCAGTCCCAGCTGGCCCAGAGCGCGCGCCCGGCTTCCGTATCCGGCACCCCTGCGGTGCCGGTTTCGTCTTTTCTGCAGAGTCTGCACAGCAGCTCCCACCCCGGCGAGCGCGCCGTGACGTTGCGCAAGATCGACGAGATCGAGGCCCAGATGTCCCAGCAGTGGTGGCGTGGCAAGCAAAGCGCCGATGCCACCACCATGCCGATGCGGCTGCCCGACGGCGGCAATCCGGCGCCATCCTCCTTCCACGCACCTCCACCGGGCAGCACGCTGCCCCTGCTCAGCGATGTGGTGCCCGAAGAGGTGGCGACCCGGGGCATGGGCACCGCCTTCGGCATGACCCGCCCCCTGCCTCCCAAGCTGTCGCCCGCGCTGATGGGCATGCAGGGCCTGGCCGGGGAAACCGATTTTGCACCGGCGTTCGCGCCGACCGAAGTGTCCGCGCCGGCCGAGGCGGGCATGGTCCCTCCGTCCTTTGTCCGCTTCGAGCACGATGTGGACTTGGAGGAGCCGGCCATTGTCTTCGCCAACGGAGACACAGAATCTGCCCGGGCCAGCCTGCAGGAGCTGATCCGGCGCCGCGCGCACGACGTGCCCGCGCAGCTGCCGGTCTGGCTGGCTTTGCTGGACCTGTACCGTGCCGCAGGCTGGCAGGCCGAATTCGAGCAGGCAGCCATCGATTTTGCAAGCCGCTTCGGGCGCTCGGCCCCGCAGTGGTTTGCCATGCCGCTGGAAGATGGCGGGCTGCGCACCACGGACACGGCACCGGCCGAGGACCGGTGTGCGCGCTGGAGCGCGCCGGCCCAGCTGACCGCGCAGGGCGTGGCCGGCCTGCAGGCGATGCAGGCGCGCACGGCCGGGCCCTGGAGCCTGGACTGGGGCGCGCTGGAGGCGATTGCGCCCGAAGCCGTGCCGGCCCTCGAAGCCCTGGCGCACCGGTGGGCCGATGCGCCCGGCCAGTTTGTTTTCGGCAGGGCACAGGTGCTGCTGGACCTGCTGGCGCGCAGCACGCCCTCGCTGGCTGGCGAGGTGGACAGCGGCTGGTGGCATCTGCGCCTGGCCGTGCTGCGCCTGATGAACCTGCCGGATGATTTCGAGCTGGTAGCCCTCGAATACTGCGTGACCTACGAACTGTCGCCGCCTTCCTGGAGCGATCCGGTCTGCCAGTCCCTGCTGGAGGGGCAGGCGCTGGCGCTGGCAGCGCCGCAGGCGTTCGAGGACACCCTGCCGCCCGATGTGCTGTGGCGCGAGCGGGCACCGCAGTTTGCGCTGCAGGGCGTCATCGAAGGCGATGCCCTGCCCTGGCTGGCATCGATCCAGGAAAAGGCCGTACTCGGCGAGACCGTGGTGATCGACTGCAGGCATCTGGTGCGCATGGACTTCGCGGCAGCCGGCTCGGTGCTGAACTGGGCTTCGGCCATGCAGTCGCTGGGCCATGTGCTGCAGCTGAGCCAGCTGCACCAGCTGGTGGCGGTGTTCTTCAATGTGATCGGCATCCAGGAACACGCCCAGGTGCTTCCACGGCGAGATTGATCCCCCGGGGCGCCGTGCGCCTTCCCCCAGGGCGGTGCTTGCCCGTCCTTCTCGGCTTTGGAGCGCGCCCGTGCTTTCGGCAAATTAAATTTGCCGGGCCTCTTGAGGCAGGATGGGGCGGCCCCCATCTGGCTGTTCTATGGAACAGTTTCACGGCACCACCATTTTGAGCGTGCGCCGCCAGACTCCCGAAGGCGTACAGGTCGCCATCGGCGGTGATGGTCAGGTCACATTGGGCAACATCGTCGTCAAGGGCACGGCGCGCAAGGTGCGCAAGCTCTACCACGGCAAGGTGCTGGCCGGCTTTGCCGGCGCCACGGCCGATGCGTTCACCCTGTTCGAGCGCTTCGAGGCCAAGCTGGAAAAGCACCAGGGCCACCTGACGCGTGCGGCCATCGAACTCACCAAGGACTGGCGCACCGACCGCGTGCTGCGCCGCCTGGAAGCCATGCTGGCCGTGGCCGATGCCACGGCCTCGCTGATCATCACGGGCAACGGCGATGTGCTGGAGCCCGAGCAGGGCATCGTGGCCATCGGCTCGGGCGGTGCCTATGCGCACTCGGCGGCCAAGGCGCTGCTCAACAACACCGAGCTGTCGGCCGAGGAGGTGGTGCGCAAGTCGCTGGCGATTGCCGGCGAGCTGTGCATCTATACCAACATGAACCACACCATCGAGACGCTGTAAGCTTCTTTTAGTCCTGAATTCATAGCTGCTTTCGCTTGTCTGCAAAGCGTCAGAGGCTTATTTGATCGAGTATTTTCCATGTCGTCTGCCATGACTCCCCAGGAGATCGTCTCCGAGCTGGACAACCACATCGTCGGCCAGGGCGGCGCCAAGCGCGCCGTGGCCATCGCGCTGCGCAACCGCTGGCGCCGCCAGCAGGTGGCCGATAGCCTGCGCCAGGAAATCACGCCCAAGAACATTCTGATGATCGGCCCCACGGGCGTGGGCAAGACCGAGATCGCGCGCCGCCTGGCAAAGCTTGCCGATGCGCCCTTCATCAAGGTGGAAGCCACCAAGTTCACCGAAGTCGGCTATGTGGGCAAGGACGTGGATGCGATCATCCGCGACCTGGCCGAGGTGGCCGTCAAGCAGACGCGCGAATCCGACATGAAGAAAATGCGTGCCCGCGCCGAGGACGCGGCCGAGGAACGCATCCTCGACGTGCTGATTCCCCAGGCGCGTACCGGCGAGGTTGCGGCCGACAGCACGGCGCGCCAGGTCTTTCGCAAGAAACTGCGCGAGGGCCAGCTCGACGACAAGGAAATCGAGATCGACATCGCCGAGCAGCCGCCCCAGGTGCAGATCATGGGCCCGCAGGGCATGGAGGAGATGGCCGAGCAGCTGCGCGGCATGTTCAGCCAGCTGGGCCAGGAAAAGCGCAAGACGCGCAAGCTCAGGATTGCCGAGGCGCTGAAGCTGCTGACCGACGAGGAAGCGGCCAAGATGGTCAACGAGGAAGATGTCAGAAACCGCGCCATCGTCAATGCCGAGCAGAACGGCATCGTCTTCATCGACGAGATCGACAAGGTGGCCACGCGCCAGGAGACCAGCGGCTCCGACGTCTCGCGCCAGGGCGTGCAGCGCGACCTGCTGCCGCTGGTGGAGGGCACCAGCGTTTCCACGAAGTACGGCGTGGTCAAGACCGACCACATCCTGTTCATCGCTTCGGGTGCCTTCCATCTGTCCAAGCCCAGCGACCTGATTCCCGAGCTGCAGGGGCGCTTTCCCATTCGCGTGGAACTGGATTCCCTGTCGGTCCAGGACTTCGAGGCGATTCTGATGCAGACTCACGCCTCCCTGGTCAAGCAGTACCAGGCGCTGCTGGCTACCGAAGGCGTGACGCTGGAGTTCACGCCCGAGGGCATCACGCGGCTGGCGACGATTGCCTTCGAGGTGAACGAGCGCACCGAAAACATCGGCGCGCGCCGCCTGTCCACCGTCATGGAGCGCCTGCTCGACGAAGTCAGCTTCGACGCGGCCAAACTTGCCGGCCAGGCCGTGACGATAGACGCAGCCTATGTCGACCAGCGCCTGCAGATGCTGAGCCAGGACGAGGACCTGTCACGCTTCATCCTCTGATTCCGGCCTCTGGCCCGGACCGGACTGCCCGCCTTGGCGGGCAGTTTGCGTTTGTAGGAAAAGCGCTGCATGTCTAACCCGCCGAAGGTGAAGTGAATCGTTGCAATTGAGTCTTTCTATTGAGAGACCACATGCACAGGTTCTGCTAAGTGCTTGTGGGGGAAGGGTTTTTTTTGACGGCTGCCTGACTGCGTGGCGTCTAAGTCGTTGATTTCATTGCAAATAATTGTCCCGGCGGGTTTGGAGTCGCCTAGAATTGCTGCTACAGTGCAAAAAAGTGCAATTAAGTGGTGAAAACTGCCTTCACGATCTCGGTGGTCGAGCGTGTATGGCTCCAATCGACCGGGGTGGCTGACCGTGTTTCAAGGGGCGTCTTCGCTGAATCTCGATGGGAAGGGGCGGCTTTCTGTGCCGACCCGGCATCGTGACGCCCTCATGGCCATGGCCGAAGGCCAGGTCACCTTCACCAAACACCCCCACGGTTGCCTGATGCTGTTTCCCCGCCCCGAGTGGCTGCAGTTCCGTGAGCGCATCGCGCAGATGCCCATGAACGCCCAGTGGTGGAAGCGGATTTTTCTGGGCAATGCCATGGATGCGGAGATGGACGCGACCGGGCGTCTGCTGGTGTCCCCTGAATTGCGCGAGGCTGCAGGTCTGACCAAGGAAGTGGTGCTGCTCGGCATGGGCAACCATTTCGAGCTGTGGGACAAGGCCACTTATGAAGCACGCGAAGCGGAAGCCATGCAGCAGGAGATGCCTGCGGCTTTCCAGGATTTTGTTTTTTAGGAAGAGACGTGCCTGTGAACCAGCCGTTGCAACATATCACCGTATTGCTCGACGAAGCCGTGGACGCGCTGCTGGGCGGCGCCGGCGCGCAGCCGTCGGGGCAGTGGGTGGATGCAACCTTCGGCCGCGGAGGGCATTCCCGGCTCATATTGCAGAGGCTGGGGCCGCAAGGGCGGTTGCAGGCGTTCGACAAGGATCCGGACGCCATCGCAGAAGCGGCGCGCATCACCGATGCGCGTTTTTCGATTAGGCATGAAGGCTTTTGCCATCTGGACGAACTGCCCGAAGGCAGCGTCCAGGGCGTGCTGATGGATCTGGGCGTGAGCTCGCCTCAGATCGACAACCCGGACCGGGGCTTCAGCTTCCGTTTTGACGGTCCGCTCGATATGCGCATGGACACCACGCGCGGCCAAAGCGTGGCCGAGTGGCTGGCCGAGGCGGAGATGCAGCAGATTGCGGAGGTGATACGTGACTACGGTGAAGAACGGTTTGCTGGCCCCATTGCAAAGGCGATTGTTGCTCGGCGCGAGGCCCAGGGGCCACTTCGCACAACGGCCGAGCTGGCCGAACTCGTGGCTGGCGCGGTCAAGACCCGTGAGGCTGGGCAGAATCCGGCAACACGCACCTTCCAGGCTCTTCGGATTTTCATCAATGCCGAGCTTCAAGAGCTCGAGCAGGCGCTAGAGGCCAGCCTGCGCGTGCTGGCGCCGGGCGGGCGCCTGGTCGTGATCAGCTTCCATTCGCTGGAAGACCGCATCGTCAAGCAGTTCATCGCCAAGCACTCCAAGGAGGTCTACGACCGCCGCATGCCTTTCGCACCGCCCCAGCCCATGCGGCTGAAGGCGCTGGGCCGCATCAAGCCCGGCGAGGCCGAGGTGGCGAGCAATCCCCGCTCGCGCTCTGCCGTGATGCGTGTGGCCGAACGCACGGAGACGCCCGCATGAGGCGCCGCACGCTGATTCCCGGCAGCGAAGAGGAGGGCATGCCATGCTGCGCCTGAATCTGCTGCTGCTGCTGGCGGTCATGGCCAGCGCCATTTTCCTGGTGCACACCCAGTACGAGTCGCGCAAGCTCTTCACCGAGCTGGACCGCGCCGAGGCCCAGGCACGCCAATTGGCCACGGACCAGCAGCGCCTGCAGGTGGAAAAGCGCGCCCAGGCCACGCCGCAGCGCATCGAGACACTGGCGCGCGAGCGCCTGCAGATGAAATCGGCCACGCCTGCCATCACGCAGTATGTGCAGGACGGATCCGGCACGGCAGGAGCGGCCCGATGACGCGCAGCGTGCTCTATACCTCCAGTCCCCTGCTGGCGTCCAAGACGCCGCTGTGGCGCAGCAAGATGATCGTGGCCATGCTGGGCCTGGGCTTTCTGGGCCTGGGCGCGCGCGCGGCCTATGTGCAGGTGTTCGGCAACGACTTCTTCAAGCGCCAGGGCCTGGTGCGCTTTGCGCGCACGCTGGAGCTGCCGGCCAACCGCGGCCGCCTGCTGGACCGCAACGGTTTGATCCTGGCATCGAGCGTTCCGGCCGCCAGCATCTGGGCGATCCCGGAGGACGTGGACCACAACGACCCCGAGGTGCAGGCCAAGCTCAAGACCATGGCCCAGCTCATGGACATGCCGCTGGCCACGCTGCAGAAGAAACTGGCCGACGAGGACAAGACCTTCGTCTGGATCAAGCGCCAGCTCGACTGGGATGTGGGCCAGAAGATCCTGGCGCTCAATGTCAAGGGCATCTACAACCGCAAGGAATACAAGCGCCAGTACCCCGAAGGCGAGGCTGCGGCCCATGTCGTGGGCTTCACCAATGTGGAAGACCATGGCCAGGAGGGCATGGAGCTGGCCTTCGACAAGGAGCTGGCGGGCAAGCCCGGCTCGCGCCGCGTGATCAAGGACCGCCTGGGCCGCGTGGTCGAGGGCGTCGGCGAGGAGGTGCCGCCGCAGGACGGCCAGGACATCCAGCTGTCGATCGACAGCAAGGTCCAGTACTACGCTTTCCAGAAGCTCAAGGAGCAGGTGCTGGCCCAGAAGGCCAAGGCGGGCAGCGTGGTGGTCATGGACGCCCATACGGGCGAGCTGCTGGCGCTGGCCAACTATCCGACCTACGACCCCGGGCACCGCAAGAACCTGACCGGCGAGCAGCTGCGCAACCGCGCCATCACCGACACCTTCGAGCCCGGCTCGACCATGAAGCCCATCACCATCGCCCTGGCGCTGGAGACGGGCAAGTTCAAGCCAACGACCATCGTCGACACGACGCCGGGCCGCATCAACGTGACCGGCTCGACGATCTCGGACACCCACAACTACGGCGTGCTGACCGTGGCCGGCGTGATCCAGAAGTCAAGCAACGTGGGCACGACCAAGATCTCCCAGCAGCTGAGCGCGCAAAGCATGTGGGAGACCTACTCGGCCGTGGGCTTCGGCCAGAAGCCGCAGATTGCCTTCCCCGGCGCGGCCAGCGGCCGCCTGCGGCCCTACAAGACCTGGCGTCCCGTGGAGCAGGCCACCATGAGCTACGGCTACGGCCTGTCGGCCAGCCTGCTGCAGATGGCGCGCAGCTACACCACGTTCGCCAACGGCGGCCGCGTGATTCCGGCCACCATGCTGCGCATCAACGAGGCGCCCATCGGCGTGCCCGTGTTCTCGCCGCGCACGGCCGACGAGGTGCGCAAGATGCTGGCCATGGCCGCCGGCCCGGGCGGCACCGGCCAGAAGGCCCAGACCGTGGGCTACTCGGTGGGCGGCAAGTCCGGCACGGCGCGCAAGCAGCAGGGCAAGGGATATGCGGCCGGCAAGTACCGTGCCTGGTTCACGGGCATGGCGCCGATCGAGAACCCGCGCATCATCGTCGCCGTGATGGTGGACGAGCCCCAGCTCAGCATCTACGGCGGCACGGTGGCCGCGCCCGTGTTCAGCGATGTGGTGCAGCAGACGCTGCGCCTGATGGGCGTGCAGCCCGATATGGAAGTCAAGCCGCTGATCGTGGCTAACCCGGTGGAGGAGCCGGCCCTATGAATGCCACATCCCCGAATTCCGGCGCTGGCGTGCACCTGCTGGCCTCGGTGGACGAAGCCGTGCAATGGCTGCGCAGCCAGGTGGCGGGCAGCCTGCAGACCGACAGCCGCAAGGTGGGCGCAGGCGATGCCTTCATCGCCTGGCCGGGCGCGGCCGCCGACGGCCGCGCCTACGTGGGCCAGGCCCTGGAACAGGGCGCGGCCGCCGTGCTCGTGGAGGCCGACGGCCTGGAGGCGTTCGCGCTGCAGGGCGAGCGCATTGCCGCGCTGGAGGGCCTCAAGGCCGCCACCGGCCTGATCGCCGACCAGTGGTTTGCCCATCCCAGCGGCGAGATCGAGGTGCTGGCCGTGACCGGCACCAACGGCAAGACCACCACGGCCTGGTGGCTTGCGCATGCGCTATCGAAAGTGAAGCTGCAGGCGCGCGCAGGCGCTGCGCTGGTGGGTACTTTGGGTGTTGGCGTACCGCCCCATCTGGAATACACGGGCCTGACCACGCCCGACCCCGTACGGCTGCAGCGCGCCTTCCGCGAATATGCGGATGCGGGTCTGGCCGCCTGCGCCATCGAAGCCTCGTCCATCGGCATCGTCGAGCACCGCCTGGACGGCACGCGCATCCGCGTGGCGCTGTTTACCAATTTCACCCAGGACCACCTGGACTACCACGGCAGCATGGACGCCTACTGGCGGGCCAAGGCCGCGCTGTTCGACTGGCCCGGCCTGCAGGCCGCCGTGGTCAATGTGGACGATGCCCACGGCGCCCGGCTCTGGGCCGGTCTGCAGGGCCGGCCACTCGATCTGTGGAGCGTTTCCCTCCAGGGCCCGGCGCGCCTGCAGGCCCGGGACATCCGCCTGGAAGAACAAGGCCTGGCCTTCACCGTGGTGGAAGCCGGCGCGACTGCAGAGCACAGCCTGCGCATGAACACGCGCCTCGTGGGCCAGTACAACGTATCCAATCTGCTGGGCGTGCTCGCGGCCCTGCGCAGCCTGGGGCTGAGCCTGCAGGAGGCCGCAGCCGCCTGCGCGCACCTGGAACCCGTGCCCGGCCGCATGCAGCAGATTGCCCGGAGCGGGCAGCCGCTGGTGGCGGTGGACTATGCCCATACTCCCGATGCGCTGGAGAAGGCGCTGCAGGCGCTGCAGCCTGCGGCCCGCCAGCGCGGCGGCAAGCTGTGGTGCGTGTTCGGCTGCGGTGGCGACCGCGACAACACCAAGCGCCCGCTCATGGGGCAGGCCGCCCAGACCTATGCCGACTGCGTGCTCGTCACCAGTGACAACCCGCGCAGCGAAGTGCCCGAACGCATCATCGACCAGATCCTGGCCGGCATGCGTGCAGGTGAAAACCTCCATGTCCAGGCCGACCGCGCGGCGGCCATTGCCGAGGCCCTGGCCCGCGCCGATGCGCGCGACGTGGTGCTGATCGCCGGCAAGGGACATGAGGACTACCAGGAGACGAAGGGCGTGCGCCATCCGTTCTCCGACATGGCCGAGGCGCACAAGGCGCTGGCGGCCCGCGAAGGAAAGAAACGGTCATGATGACCTTGGAAAAAGCGCTGGAGCTGCTCCAGGCGCATATCCCCCAGGCCCGCCTGATTGGCGATGGCCGGACCCTGCTGGCGCGCGTGCATACCGACACGCGCACGCTGCAGGCCGGGGACTTGTTCGTAGCCCTCAAGGGCGAGCGTTTCGACGCCCATGATTTCCTGCCCCAGGCCAAGGCCGCGGGGGCCGTGGCCGCACTGGCATCGCACGGCCTGGCCGAGGCCGGCCTGTCCGGCATCGAGGTGCCCGACACCCTGGCGGCCCTCGGGGCACTGGCGCGTGCCTGGCGCGGCCAGTTCGATGTGCCGCTGATCGCGGTGACCGGCAGCAACGGCAAGACCACGGTCACGCAGATGATTGCCTCCATCCTGCGGGCGCATGTCGGCGGAGCGGGCAACGCGGCGCTGGCCACGCGCGGCAACTTCAACAATTCCATCGGCATGCCGCTCAATCTGCTGCGCATGACGGCCGGGCATCGCATCGCCGTGCTGGAGATGGGCATGAACCATCCTGGCGAGATTGCCGAACTGGCCGCCATCGGCCAGCCCACGGTGGCTCTGGTCAACAACGCCCAGCGCGAGCACCAGGAATTCATGCACACGGTGGAAGCCGTGGCGCGCGAGAACGGCTCGGTCCTCTCCTTCCTGCCGGCCGATGGCGTGGCCGTCTTCCCTGCGGGTGACACCTATACCGCGCTGTGGGCCGGGCTGGCCGCCGGCCGCTCCTGCCTGATGTTCGGAGACGCCGAGGACGGCGCCCAGGTGTTCGCTTTGGACGTGGCCTGGCGCGAGGGCGCCTGGGCCATGCAGCTCCATACGCCGCAAGGCCAGGCTCCGGTGCAGCTGCACATCGCCGGCCGCCACAACGTGCGCAACGCGCTGGCCGCTGCGGCCTGCGCCCATGCGGCCGGCGTGCCGCTGGCCGCCATTGCGCAGGGGCTGTCGGGTTTCGAGCCGGTCACCGGCCGCTCGCGCGCGCTGGCGGTGTCCGTCCAGGGGCGCCCGGTCACCGTGGTGGACGACACCTACAACGCCAACCCCGATTCGGTGGCCGCGGCCATCGAGGTGCTGCGCGAGCTGCCCGCGCCCCAGCTGCTGGTGCTGGGCGATATGGGCGAGGTGGGCGACAACGGCCCGCAATTCCATGCCGAGGCCGGTGCGCTGGCACGGCAGCAAGGCATTCCCCGCTTCTTTGCGCTGGGCGCGCAAAGCGCATATGCCACCGCGGCCTTCAACAGCGGGCAGGGTGGCGAAGCTCGGCATTTCGATAGCATGCAGGCCCTTGTGCAGGCCGTATGCGCAGTGCTGCCCGAAGTGGGCAGCGTGTTGGTCAAAGGTTCTCGGTTCATGAAGATGGAGCAAGTGGTGCAGGCCATTGAAGCCTGCGCGGACAAGGGGCAGCGCGCCTGCGGGGAGGCCGCATGCTGCTGATGCTCTCCCAGTGGCTGCAAGGCCTGTCGCCCGATTTCGGTTTTCTGCGCGTCTTCCAGTACCTGACGCTGCGCGCGGTGCTGGCGGCCGTCACGGCCCTGCTGATCGGCCTGTTCATCGGCCCCAGGGCCATCCGCATGCTCACCGCGCTCAAGATCGGCCAGCCCGTGCGCGGCTATGCCATGGAAACGCACCTGGTCAAGAGCGGCACGCCCACCATGGGCGGCGTGCTGATCCTGTTCTCCATCGCCGTGTCCACGCTGCTGTGGTTTGACCTGTCCAACCGCTTCGTCTGGATCGTGCTGCTGGTCACGCTGGGCTTTGGCGCCATCGGCTGGGTGGACGACTGGCGCAAGGTGGTCAACAAGGACCCCGAAGGCATGCGCTCGGGCGAGAAGTATTTCTGGCAGTCCGCGATCGGCCTGCTGGCCGCGCTGTACCTGGTGTTCTGCGTGTCGGAGAACACCAACGCACAGGTGTTCGAGCTGTTCGTGTCCTGGGTTCAGTCGGGCTTCTCCATGGACCTGCCGCCCAAGGCCGGCCTGCTCGTGCCCTTCTTCAAGGAAGTCAGCTATCCGCTGGGAGTGTTCGGCTTCGTGATCATGACCTACCTGGTCATCGTGGGCGCCAGCAACGCTGTGAACCTGACCGACGGCCTGGACGGCCTGGCCATCATGCCGGTGATCCTGGTCGGCTCCACGCTGGGCATCTTCGCCTATGTGACCGGCAATGCCGGCTACGCCAAGTACCTGCTGTTTCCGCATATCCCGGGCTCGGGCGAGCTGATGGTCTTCTGCGGCGCCATGGGCGGCGCGGGCCTGGCCTTTCTCTGGTTCAACGCCCATCCGGCCCAGGTCTTCATGGGCGACGTGGGCGCGCTGGCCCTGGGCGCGGCCCTGGGCACGATTGCCGTGATCGTGCGCCAGGAAATCGTGCTGGCCATCATGGGCGGCATCTTCGTGGTCGAGGCCCTGTCCGTCATGCTGCAGGTGAGCTGGTTCAAGTACACCAAGAAGCGCTACGGCGAAGGCCGGCGCCTGCTGAAGATGGCGCCGCTGCACCATCACTTCGAAAAGAGTGGCTGGAAGGAAACCCAGGTCGTGGTCCGCTTCTGGATCATCACCATGCTGCTGTGCCTGCTGGGTCTGTCGACCCTGAAGCTGAGGTGAACGCCATGCAGGAAGACGACCTCCAGCTCGACATGCAAGCACCGCAAGCAATGCCCGAACAGGCTGTTGCAGCCGATACGCCTGCTATCGGTGCCGAAGCTGCTGGCGCTGATATAACCGGCGTTTCGGCATTGAATGGGGTGCAAGTGCTCGATATGACTGCGCAAGACGCTTCTGAAACAGGAGCTGACGCGGTGGCTGCCCCTGCCGAGGTCCAGACCCTGGCCCGTACCCTGGGCGAAGAGCCGGTTCCCGACATCTCCACGCTGACGGCGGCCCGCGATGCGGCCGCCTTCGTGGCGCAGATCTTTGCCGATCCCGGCGTGTCCGATGCCGCGGACAGCGAGGTCACGGCCGTGGCGGCCGAGCAGGCGCCGGTGCAAGAGGCGCCGCAGCTGCCGCCCGTGCCCGTGCAGTGGCCGCAAGGTGCCGAGCAGCATCTGCAGGGGCAGCGCGTGCTGATCCTGGGGCTGGGCATTTCCGGCATCGCCATGGCCCGCTGGTGCGTGCGTGCCGGCGCCGAGGTCACGGTGGCCGACACGCGCCAGGCGCCTCCGCACCTGACCACGCTGCAGGCCGAGCTGCCCGGCGTGCGCTTTGTGGCAGGCGCGTTCACCGCCGCGCTGGTCGACGGCCAGAGCCTGAGTTCCGTCTACCGCTCGCCGGGCCTGAGCCCCGACACCGTGGCACCGGTGTTCCAGGCGGCGCGCGCCATCGGCCTGCCCGTGGGCGGCGAGCTCGACCTGTTCGCCCAGGCGCTCAAGGGAATGAAGGAGGCCCATGGCTACCAGCCCGCCGTGCTGGGCATCACCGGCACCAACGGCAAGACCACGGTGACCTCGCTGACCGGCCAGCTGCTCGAGCATGCGGGCCTGGCGGTGGGCGTGGCCGGCAACATCGGCCCCACGCTGCTCGACACGCTGAGCCAGCGCATCGACGCCGAAACCCTGCCCCAGGCCTGGGTGCTGGAGCTGTCCAGCTTCCAGCTCGACGGCGTGCAGGGCTTCGAGCCCACGGCCGCGGCCGTGCTCAACATCACCCAGGACCACCTGGACTGGCACGGCAGCCTGCAGGCCTATGCCGATGCCAAGGCGCGCATCTTCGGCCAGAGCGGCCTGATGGTGCTCAACCGCGAAGACCCCATGGTCATGGCCATGCTGCCCGCGCCCGAGCCTCTGCCCGGCAAGCGCGGCAAGACCTTCCAGCGGCCCTATGTAACTTTCGGCGGCGACATGCCGCGCCGGCCCGGCGATTTCGGCATCGAGGTCGTCAACGGCATGACCTGGCTGGTGCGCGCCCATGAGGCCGACGAGACCACCAGGGGCAAGAGCGCTGACGATCTGCACATCCAGCGCCTGATGCCGGCCGATGCGCTACGCATCCGCGGCCGCCACAATGCCATCAACGCGCTGTCGGCGCTGGCCCTGGCCACGGCGGCCGGCTGCACGCTGGCGCCGCTGCTCTACGGCCTGCGCGAATACCGGGGCGAGCCGCACCGCGTGCAGCCCATCGGCCGCGTGAACGAGGTCGAATACTTCGACGACAGCAAGGGCACCAACGTGGGCGCCACCGTGGCCGCGCTGACCGGCCTGGGCGCCGACCATCGCATCGTGGTGATCCTGGGCGGCCTGGGCAAGGGCCAGGACTTCACGCCGCTGGCCGCGCCCGTGGCCCGCTATGTGCGTGCCGCCGTGCTGATCGGCCAGGATGGCCCGCGGATCCGGGAGGCGCTGTCCGGTTGCGGCGTGCAGCTGCAGGACGCCTCGACCATGCAGGATGCCGTGGCCCAGGCCGCCGGCCTGGCCCATGCGGGCGATGCCGTGCTGCTGTCGCCCGCCTGCGCCAGCATGGATATGTTCAAGGACTATGCGGACCGCGCCGAACAGTTCATGCAGGCGGTGCGCGCGCTGGCGCTGGACGCCGGCCAGGAACTGGAGGAGGGCGCATGACTGCCGCATTCCTGACCGGTGTTTCCTCCCGCGTGCGCTCGTGGTTCCAAAGCGGTGGCGACCGTCCCATCGACGTGCTGCCCGTGCGCGTGGGCGGGCCGCAGTACCACCGACCCACACAGACCCCGGCCAGCGTGCTGGGGCTGGACCAGGCCTTGATCTGGGTGGTGATCGGCCTGCTGTCCTGGAGCCTGGTCATGGTGTATTCGGCATCGATCGCGATGCCGGACAACCCGCGTTTCGGCAAGATCGAGCCCTATCACTTCCTGCTGCGCCACGCCATGTCCATCGGCATGGCCTTCGTGGCCGCGCTGCTGGCCTTCCAGGTGCCCATGGCCGCCTGGGAGAAAGTGGCGCGCAAGCTGTTCATCGTCTCCATCGTGCTGCTGGTGGCGGTGCTGATCCCCCACGTGGGCACGGTGGTCAACGGCGCGCGGCGCTGGCTGTCGCTGGGCATCATGAACTTCCAGCCTTCGGAGCTGGCCAAGTTCTCGGTGCTGATCTACGCGGCCGACTACATGGTGCGCAAGATGGAGGTCAAGGAGCGGTTCTTCCGCGCCGTGCTGCCCATGGCCGTGGCCGTGGTGCTGGTCGGCGTGCTGCTGCTGGCCGAGCCCGACATGGGCGCCTTCATGGTGATCGTGGTGATCTCCATGGGCATTCTGTTCCTGGGCGGCGTGAACGCGCGCATGTTCTTCCTGATCGCCTTCGTGGTGGTGCTGGCCTTCGTGGGCATCATCGCCACCTCCGAATGGCGCCGCGAGCGCATCTTCGCCTACCTCGACCCCTGGGACGAGAAGCACGCGCTGGGCAAGGGCTACCAGCTCTCGCACGCGCTAATCGCCATCGGCCGCGGCGAGATCTTCGGCGTGGGCCTGGGCCGCAGCGTGGAAAAGCTGCACTGGCTGCCCGAAGCCCATACCGACTTTCTGATGGCCGTGATCGGCGAGGAGTTCGGCCTCGTGGGCGTGCTGCTGATCGCCGTGGTCTTCCTGTGGCTGACCCGCCGCATCATGCTGATCGGCCGCCGCGCCATTGCACTGGACCGGGTGTTCTCCGGGCTGGTGGCCGAAGGCGTGGCGATCTGGATGGGTTTCCAGGCCTTCATCAACATGGGTGTGAACCTGGGCGCGCTGCCCACCAAGGGCCTGACCCTGCCGCTGATGAGTTTCGGCGGCTCGGCGATTTTGATGAACCTGATAGCGGTGGCCGTGGTGCTCAGAGTGGATTACGAGAACAAGCTGCTGATGAAGGGAGGCCACGCATGAGCCTGCCCATCCGGCCAACAAGGCAACGCACGGCCCTCATCATGGCCGGCGGCACCGGCGGCCATATCTTCCCCGGTCTGGCCGTGGCGCAGGAGCTGCGCGCGCGCGGCTGGACCGTGCACTGGCTGGGCACGCCGGGCTCCATGGAGTCGCGCATCGTGCCGCCCCAGGGCTTTGCGTTCGAGACCATCGACTTCGGCGGCGTGCGCGGCAAGGGGATCAAGACCCTGCTGATGCTGCCGGGCCGCCTGCTCAAGGCCTTCTTGCAGGCGCGCGCCGTGATGCGCCGCGTGCAGCCCGATGTGGTGGTGGGCCTGGGCGGCTACATCACCGTTCCGGGCGGGCTGATGGCGGCGCTGGCCGGCAGGCCCGTGGTGCTGCACGAGCAGAACTCCGTGGCCGGCATGGCCAACAAGGTGGTGGCCGCCGTGGCCCGGCGCGTGTACACGGCCTTCCCCGATGTGCTTGCCAAGGGCCAGTGGGTGGGCAACCCGCTGCGCCGCGCCTTCACCGAGCAGCCCGCGCCGGCCGAGCGCTTTGCCGGCCGCAGCGGGCCGCTCAAGCTGCTGGTCGTGGGCGGCAGCCTGGGCGCCCGGGCGCTCAACGAGATCGTGCCCCGGGCCCTGGCCCTGATTCCCGAGGCGCAGCGTCCGCAGGTCCTGCACCAGAGCGGCGCGGCCCAGATCGACGCCCTGCGCGCCAACTACGCCGCTGCCGGCGTGCAGGCCGAGCTCACGCCTTTCATCGAGGACACGGCGCGCGCCTTCGCCGATGCCGATGTCATCGTCTGCCGCGCAGGCGCGAGCACGGTGACCGAGATCGCCGCCGTGGGCGCCGCCGCCATCTATGTACCGTTTCCGTCCGCCGTGGACGACCACCAGACCTCCAATGCGCGCTTCCTGGTGGACGCCGGCGGTGGATGGTTAATGCCACAAAGCACTCTGAGCGCCCAAGGGTTGGCCGAAATGCTACAAAATATGCAGCGTGCGACGCTGCTGGAGCGCGCTGAACTAGCGAAGAAAATGCAAAAGATCGATGCCACCGAGAAGGTGGTCGCCGCCTGTGAGGAGTTGGCCGCATGAAACATGCCATCCATCACATCCACTTTGTCGGTATTGGCGGCGCCGGCATGAGCGGCATTGCCGAAGTGCTGCACAACCTGGGCTACCAGATCTCGGGCTCGGACCTGGCCGACAGCGCCACGCTACGCCGCCTCGCGAGCCTGGGCATCGCCACCCATGTGGGCCATGCAGCAGCCAATATTGCGGGCGCCGAAGCCGTGGTGACCTCCACGGCCGTGCAGGGCGACAACCCCGAGGTGATCGCCGCCCGCGAAAAGAAGATTCCCGTCGTGCCGCGCGCGCTGATGCTGGCCGAACTGATGCGCTTCAAGCAGGGCATCGCGATCGCCGGCGCGCACGGCAAGACCACGACCACCAGCCTGGTGACCAGCGTGCTGGCCGAGGCCGGGCTCGACCCGACCTTCGTGATCGGCGGCAAGCTCAACAGCGCCGGCGCCAACGCCAAGCTCGGCCAGGGCGATTACATCGTGGTCGAGGCCGACGAGTCGGATGCCTCGTTCCTGAACCTGCTGCCCATCATGGCCGTGGTCACGAACATCGACGCCGACCACATGGAAACCTACGGCCACGATTTCGGCCGGCTCAAGGGCGCGTTCGTCGATTTCCTGCACCGCATGCCGTTCTACGGCCGCGCCATCCTGTGCATCGACAGCCCGGCCGTGCGCGAGATCCTGCCCCAGCTGGCCCGGCCCGTGACCACCTACGGCTTTGCCGAGGATGCCCAGGTGCGCGCCCTCAACGTGCGCGCCGAAGCCGGCCGCATGTGCTTTACCGTGCGCCGCAGCAACGGCCAGAGCTACCCCGACCTGGAGGTGGTGCTGAGCCTGCCCGGCGAGCACAACGTGCTCAATGCGCTGTCGGCCGTGGCCGTGGCCATGGAGCTGGAAATCCCCGACGAAGCCTTGCTGCGCGCCCTCGAAGGCTTCAAGGGCGTGGGCCGGCGCTTCCAGCGCTATGGCGAGCTGCCCGCGGCCGACGGCGGCCAGTTCACCGTCATCGACGACTACGGCCACCACCCGGTGGAGATGGCTGCCACGCTGGCCGCCGCGCGCGGCGCCTTCCCGGGGCAGCGCCTGGTGCTGGCCTTCCAGCCCCACCGCTACAGCCGCACGCGCGACTGCTTCGAGGATTTCGTGAAGGTCATCGGCAGCGCCGATTCGGTGCTGCTCACCGAGGTCTACGCGGCCGGCGAGGCGCCCATCGTGGCGGCCGACGGCCGCTCGCTGGCGCGCGCACTGCGCGTGGCCGGCAAGGTGGAGCCGGTCTTCGTGGAAAACATTGCCGATCTGCCCGCGGCGATCGCGACGAATGCGCAAGGCGGCGACGTGCTGCTGTGCATGGGCGCGGGCTCCATCGGCGCGGTACCGGCAAAGCTGGTCGAGATGCTTCAGAAACAAGAGCTGGATGCGCACAAGGAGAGCGCGCAATGAGCATGAATGACACAGATTTCGGCCGCAACGTGGATGTGCAGGCCATGGGCAAGGTGGCCGTGCTCATGGGCGGCCGCTCGTCCGAGCGCGAGGTTTCGCTGATGTCGGGCCGCGGCGTGCTGGCCGCGCTGCAATCCAGGGGCGTCAACGCCCACGCCTTCGATCCCGCGGAGCAGGGGCTGGACCAGCTCAAGGTGCAGGGTTTCGATCGCTGCTTCATTGCGCTGCACGGGCGCTACGGCGAGGACGGCACGGTGCAGGGCGCGCTGGAGCTGCTGGGCATTCCCTACACGGGCTCCGGCGTGATGGCATCGAGCATTGCCATGGACAAGATCATGACCAAGCGCATCTGGCGCTTCGAGGGCCTGCCCACGCCCGACTGGCGCCTGGTCGCCAGCGCCGAGGAAACGCGCGCCGCCCTGGCAGTACTGGGCGCGCCCATGATCGTCAAGCCCGCGCGCGACGGCTCCAGCATCGGCCTGACCAAGGTGACGACCGCCGAGGAGTGCGCCAGGGCCTACGAACTGGCCGCCAGGTATGACGACGAAGTGCTGTGCGAGGAGTTCATCGCCGGCGACGAGACCACCTGCCCTGTGCTGGGCGCCGAAGCCGGCGCCCATGCGCTGCCGGTGATCCGCATCGTGGCGCCCGAAGGCAACTACGACTACCAGAACAAATACTTCACCGACACCACGCAGTATCACTGCCCGAGCGGACTGCCCGAGGCAGAGGAGGCGGAAATCCGGCGCATCGTGGTCAAGGCTTACCGCACGCTGGGCTGCCGCGGCTGGGCGCGCGCCGACATCATGATCCGCGCCAGCGACCGCAAGCCATTCCTGCTGGAGATCAACACTTCGCCCGGCATGACGGGCCATTCGCTGGTGCCCATGGCGGCGCGGGCCTCCGGCGTGAGCTACGAGGACCTGTGCCTGGGGCTGCTGGGCAGCGCCATGCTGGACGGGGTGGCCGGAGACCAGGAGCACGCATGAACCGCATGTCCGCAGTCCCCTTCGACGTCAGGCTCATGAACATCACCGCCACGGTGCTGTTCATGGGGTGCCTGGCTGCGGGCGTGGCGGCTGTGGGCTGGTGGCTGATGCGGTATCCGGCCTTCAACATCGGCCGCATCGTGGTCGAGGGCGAGCTGGTGCACAACAACGCCGTGACGCTGCGCGCCAATGTGGCGCCGGTGCTCAAGGGCAACTTCTTCACGGTCAACCTCAAGGCCGCGCAGGAGGCCTTCGAGCAGGTGCCCTGGGTGCGCGAGGCCCAGGTGCGCCGCGAGTATCCCAACAGCCTGCGCGTGCTGCTCAAGGAGCATGTGGCCGAGGCCTTCTGGGGCCCGGACACCGGCACCGGCCTGGTGGACAACACGGGCAAGGTCTTCGAGGCCAACCTGGGCGAGCTCGACCGCGACGGCCTGCCTCGCCTGCAGGGGCCCGAGGGTTCGGCGCCGCGCATGCTGCAGATGTACCGCCTGCTCGCTCCGGCGCTGCAGCCGCTGGACGTGACGCTGGACGGGCTGGTGCTGGATGCGCGGGGCAGCTGGCAGCTGCGGCTGGACAACGATGCCGTGATCGAGGCCGGCGGCGGCGGCACCGAGGATGTTTTGCAGCGTGTGCAGCGCTTCGTGCGCACGCTGCCGCAAATCACTTCGCAATACAAGCGCACGGCCGAAGCCTTGGAGTCGGCCGACCTGCGCTACGACGATGGCTATGCCCTGCGTCTGAAGGGCGTGACCACGGGTTCTGCAACGGCCGCGGGTGCGCGGCCCAGGCGCTAGCGGCGCGCACAGGGGACCCGAATGCAAGGCATACACAAGGACAAGAGAAAACCTACCGGGGGCGGATGCTGATATGGCAAGAGAATACAAGGATGTGATCGTCGGACTGGACATCGGCACGGCCAAGGTCATGGCGGTGGTGGCCGAGGTCATGTACAACGGCGAACTCAAGCTGGCGGGGCTGGGCGTGGCTCCGAGCAGCGGGCTCAAGCGCGGCGTGGTCGTCAATATCGACGCCACCGTGCAGAGCATCCAGCAGGCCTTGAAGGAGGCCGAGCTGATGGCCGACTGCAAGATCCAGCGCGTATGCACGGGCATCACGGGCAGCCATATCCGCGGCCTCAACTCCAGCGGCATGGTGGCCATCAAGGACAAGGAAGTCTCGGCCACCGACGTGGCGCGCGTGATGGAGACGGCCAAGGCCATCAACATCTCCTCGGACCAGCGCCTGCTGCTGGTCGAGCCCCAGGAGTTCGTGATCGACGGCCAGGAAGTGCGCGAGCCCATCGGCATGAGCGGCATCCGCCTCGAGGCCAAGATCCACATCGTGACCGGCGCGCAGAGCGCGGCCGAGAACATCATCAAGTGCGTGCGCCGCTGCGGCCTGGAAGTCGAGCAGCTGCTGCTCAACCCGCTGGCGGCGGCCCAGGCCGTGCTCACCGACGACGAGCGCGAGCTCGGCGTGGCCGTGGTGGACATCGGCGCGGGTGCCACGGACGTGGCCATCTTCACGGGCGGCGCGATCCGCCACACGGCCGTGATCCCGATCGCCGGCGACCTGATCACCAGCGACATCGCCATGGCCCTGCGCACTCCCACCAAGGATGCCGAGGACATCAAGGTCGAGAGCGGCTATGCCAAGCAGCTGCTGGCCGATCCCGATGCCCAGGTCGAAGTGCCGGGACTGGGCGACCGCAGCCCGCGCATGATCAGCAAGCAGGCGCTGGCCGGCGTGATCGAGCCCCGCGTGGAGGAGATCTTCTCGCTGGTGCAGCAGGTGATCCGCGAGTCCGGCTACGAAGAGGTGCTCTCTTCGGGCGTGGTGCTCACGGGCGGCAGCGCCGTCATGCCCGGAATGATCGAACTGGGCGAGGACATCTTCCTCAAGCCCGTTCGCCGCGGCATTCCCAAGTATTCGAGCGCGCTGGCCGACATGGTCGCCCAGCCGCGTGCCGCCACCGTGATGGGCCTGCTCGAGGAAGCGCGCCTGGCACGGCTGCGCGGCTTCAAGGTGGCCCAGAAGAGCGGTTCCATGAAGACCGCCTTCGGCCGTTTCAAGGACTTCATCGTGGGGAACTTCTGACATGGACAGCCATCGCTTGTACATCACGGGCCCGCCCCCGACGCGTTTCTTCGGTTACCGGCGGCGAAGGCCCAGACCGCCGACAGTTTCGATGATTTCTTTTCCACAGCAGCGACCTACCACCACTACAGAACAGGAGCACCACCATGCCTATCGACATGATTGAAGTTGAAGAGTTCAACCAGGGAACGCAGATCAAGGTGATCGGCGTCGGCGGCGGCGGCGGCAATGCCGTCGACCACATGATTGAACGCGGAGTGCAGGGCGTGGAGTTCGTCTGCGCCAACACCGATGCACAGGCGCTGCTGCGCAGCCGTGCACACCGCACCATTCAGCTGGGTCAAAGCGGCCTGGGTGCCGGCAGCAAGCCCGACAAGGGCCGGGACGCTGCGGAAGTCGCTGTGGAAGACATCCGTGCCGCCATCGAAGGCGCGCATATGCTGTTCATCACGGCCGGCATGGGTGGCGGCACGGGTACGGGCGCCGCTCCGGTGATCGCGCGCGTGGCCAAGGAAATGGGCATTCTGACGGTGGGTGTGGTGACCAAGCCCTTCGAATGGGAAGGCGGCCGCCGCATGCAGAACGCAGACGCCGGCCTAGCCGAGCTGGAAGCCAACGTGGACTCGCTGATCGTCGTGCTCAACGAGAAGCTGCTCGACGTGCTGGGCGACGACATCTCCCAGGACGAAGCCTTTGCCCATGCCAACGACGTGCTCAAGAACGCCGTGGGCGGCATTGCCGAGATCATCAACGAGTACGGCCATGTGAACGTCGACTTCGAAGACGTGCGCACCGTCATGGGCGAGCCCGGCAAGGCCATGATGGGCACGGCCAAGGCCTCCGGCCCGGACCGCGCCCGTATCGCCGCCGAGCAGGCCGTGGCCTGCCCGCTGCTGGAAGGCATCGACCTGTCGGGCGCCAAGGGCGTGCTGGTGCTGGTCACGGCCGCCAAGGGCAGCCTCAAGCTGTCCGAGTCGCGCCTGGCCATGAGCACCATCAATGCCTACGCATCGCCCGATGCGCACGTGATCTACGGCGCGGCCTACGACGACTCGCTGGGTGACGACATCCGCGTGACCGTGGTGGCCACCGGCCTGTCGCGCCCCAGCGCACGCCGCCAGAACATCCAGGTGGTGCAGGGCGGCCTGCGCACCGGTACCGACGACGTGGGCTTTGCCGTTCCCGCCGGTGCAGCCGTTCCGTTCGGCACGGCCAACACCAACGTGCCCAGCGTGTGGCGCACCAACCGCACCCAGGCTTCGGAGCGCGTGAGCGCCCTGGCCTCGGGCGGCATGGACGACGTGGAAATCCCGGCATTTCTGCGCAAGCAGGCGGACTGAGCAAGGCCCCCCCGAGGCGCTTTGCGCCTTCCCCCTCTCTCGCTTCGCGGGAGGGGGACGATGCCTTTGCGGGGCGGCCCTTGCCCGGCATCCCCGGCATGGTGCATGCCTGTTTGTGCACTGCGCTGTCAGCCTTGCAAAGGTCTGAACCGTTAAATGGGGAAGGCCCTCATCGATTCGCTGTATTGCAGTGATTAAGACAACCCTGGGCAGGCGAAGGCCGCTCAGGGTTGTCCCCATTTAAAATGCCACCATGCTCCAACAACGCACCATCAAGACCATTTCCCGTGCCGTCGGCGTGGGTCTGCACAGCGGCCAGCGCGTCGAGCTGACGCTGCGCCCGGCCCAGCCCGATACGGGCATCGTCTTCAGGCGCGTGGATCTGCCGGAGCCGGTGGACATTCCGATTTCGGCCGAAGCCGTGACCGATACGCGCATGGCATCGACCATAGGCACCGGCGGCGCCAAGGTGCATACGGTGGAGCATCTGATGTCGGCCATCGCGGGCCTGGGGCTGGACAATCTCTATGTGGACATCACGGCCGAAGAGGTGCCCATCCTGGACGGTTCTTCCTCTTCCTTCGTCTTCCTGCTGCAAAGCGCGGGCGTGGAAGTGCAGAAGGCGCCCAAGCGCTTCATCCGCGTCACCCGCCCCGTGGAAGTGCGCGAAGGCGAGGGCGCCAACCTCAAGTGGGCGCGCTTCGACCCCTACCACGGCTTCAAGCTGCGTTTCGAGATCGACTTCGCCCATCCGGCCGTCGACTCCACGGGGCAATGCGTGGAGTTCGACATGGGGCGGGACAACTACACGCGCGACATCGCGCGCGCGCGCACCTTCGGCTTCACCAAGGATGTGGAGATGCTGCGCAACAACGGCCTGGCGCTGGGCGGCGGGCTGGACAACGCCATCGTCATGGACGACTACAAGGTGCTCAACAGCGACGGCCTGCGCTACGACGACGAGTTCGCCAAGCACAAGATCCTCGACGCCATCGGCGACCTGTACCTGATCGGCAAGCCGCTGCTGGCCGCCTACAGCGCCTTCCGCTCGGGCCACGGCATGAACAACCAGCTGCTGCGCGCGCTGCTGGCCCAGCCCGACGCCTGGGAGATTGTGACCTTCGACAGCGAACGCCAGGCCCCTCAGGGCTTTGCGCTGCCGGCACGCGCCTGGTAATCCGGACAGAGGCTGCCCCCCATGCTGATCTTTCGCTGGCTGGCCACGCTGCTGCTCCTGGCTTCGGCCCTGTCCTTTGCGTTCTACCTCGGCACCGGCCGGCCGCAGTACAAGCGGCTGGGCATTCTCATCCTCAAGTGGACGCTGATTGCCGCGCTGGCGTTCTTTGCCGTGCTGTTTGCCGGGCGCATTGCCTGAGGCGCGGCATGGATCCCGTGCCGTCCGTGGCGGCAGGCCGGGGCGGTCTTTCACGCTGAAGCCTTGCGTTTGCGAACACTTTGCAAACGCTGTATCGCCTCGGTAAAGCGCAGGAAAAACAAGGGTAAAGCGCCATCGTCCTGCGTGAAACGGGCGCCGGAGCACGGATCATGTGGCCATGGGCACCGAATGTGCAGCGCCTGCGATCCGTCTGCAGGCGCTGGAGAAACGGGGAATGTTCCTGTTCCCCGCCGCCGTGCCTTCAGAAAGGAGCCATACCATGTCCCGTCTGACGACCCGTATTCTTTCCGCCACCATGGCTGCCTGCATGGGCCTGGGGCCCCTGGCGGTGCAGGCCCAGCCGCGCCCCGGCCCGCCTCCGGGCCATGGCTACAACGACATGCGCCATGGTGGCCGCCATGACGACCACCGCGGGCCGGACCGTCGCGATCCGCGCTTCGACCGCCATGACGACAGGCGCGGCGCCGGCCCCGACCACCGATGGATGCGCGGCAGCCGCGTGCCTCCGCAATACCGTACCCATCACTATGTGGTGAATGACTGGCGTGGCCACCACTTGTCCGCACCGCCACGCGGCTATCAATGGATACAGAACGGCGGCGACTATCTGCTGGTTGCCATTGCCACCGGCGTGATTGCCTCCATGGTGCTCAACAGCAGCTATTGAGGCTGGCCTTTCCAGGAAAAAACCGGGGATTGCGCCCCGGTTTTTTCATGCGCATCCTTTCCGGGGATCAATAGACCCTGCCGCCGCGGTACATGGCATGCTGCTTGCGGCGCAGGTCGGTGACCTGGGCCATCTTGCCCATGGCCGACGCCGCATGGGCGTGGGTGATGGCCAGGCCCAGCGCATCCGAGGCGTCGGTGCCGGGCAGGCCCGGCAGCTGCAGCAGGCGCTTGACCATCTCCTGGATCTGGCTCTTGGCCGCGCGGCCGTGGCCCACCACGGCCTTCTTCATCTGCAGTGCCGTGTATTCGGCCACGGGCAGGTTGGCGTTGACCAGCGCGGTCAGCGCCGCGCCGCGCGCCTGGCCCAGCAGCAGCGTGGACTGGGGGTTGACGTTGACGAACACGATCTCCACGGCCGACATGTCGGGCTCGTAGCGCGAAGCCACCTCGGAGATGCCGTCGAACAGCATCTTGAGGCGCCCGGGCAGATCGCCCAGTTCCATCCGGGTGGTGCGGATGGTGCCGCTGGCCACGTAGGACAGGCGATGGCCTTCAACGTCGATCACGCCGAAGCCCGTGGTCTGCAGACCGGGGTCGATTCCAAGAATACGCATGTTGGCTCGATTATCCGTTGTGCAGATGACCTATGGCACCGGCATGGCCTGGGGCGTCGTCCCCTCGGGGAAGGCGCGTAGCGCCTCAGGGGGGATCAAGGAATCTCCACCATGGGCATGTAGCGCATGACGATGCGTGCGCGCTGCACCAGATAGGCCGACTGCGGCATTTTCTCGAACCGCTTGGGCTGGGGCAGCATGGCCGCCAGGCGCGCGGCCTCGGCGTTGGTAAGCTGGGCCGCGCCCTTGCCGAAATAGTGGCGGGCGGCCGCTTCGGCACCGAACACGCCCTGGCCCCATTCCACGTTGTTGAGGTAGATCTCCAGAATGCGCTGCTTGCCCAGCAGCAGCTCCAGCAGCATGGTCAGCAGCAGCTCCTGGCCCTTGCGCAGAAAGCTGCGCTCTCCCGACAGCAGCAGGTTCTTGGCCAGCTGCTGGGTGATGGTGGAGCCGCCATAGATCTTGGCAGGCCGGTCGGTTCTCCCGGCCCGGGCCTCGGCCTTGACGTTGCGCTGCCAGGCCTTCTGTATGGACTCCCATTCCACGCCGTTGTGCTCCATGAAGCCTGCGTCTTCCGAGGCCACGACCGCGCGCTTGAGGCTGCCGGCAATCTGCGGATAGGCCACCCAGTGCTGGCTCCACGGCAGCGAGCCGCGGCTTTGCAGGATCTGCCAGGCTTCGGAGCGCTGAAAGCTCGTGGACTGCGGATCGACGACGACCATGAGCGCGATCCGCAGCACGAAGAACAGCTGCAGCAGCACGGCCGCCCCCACGATGAGCAGCACCAGGCGCGTCAGGGTCTTCATGGGAAAGTTTCAGGCCCCGGCCTGGATCAGTGCGCGCAGCTCGGCCAGCACCTGCTGCGAGGGCGGGCGCACGCCACGCCACAGCGCAAAGGATTCCGCGGCCTGTTCCACCAGCATGCCCAGCCCGTCCCGGGCCTGGGCGCCATGGAGGCGGGCCCAGTCCAGAAAGGGCTGGGCCGCGGGGCCGTACATCATGTCGTAGGCCAGGCTGCCGGGGCGCAGCACGCCCGCCGGCGCCGGCACCTGGGCACCGGCCAGGCTGCTGGCCGTGGCGTTGATGATGATGTCGAAGGTTGGGGTATTTTCGGCCTCTAGCGCTTGCTGCTCCAGCGCAAGCAGCTCTGTTTTATGTAGCGATGCGAGGTCGGCATGCTGGGCCACCAGCGCCTGGGCCTTGGCATGGGTGCGGTTGGCCACGGCAATGCGGCGCGGCTGCTGTTCGATCAGCGAGCCCAGGGCGCCTGCGGCCGCGCCGCCCGCGCCCAGCAGCAGCACGTCCCTGCCGGCGATGGCCACGCCCGCATTGCGCACGATGTCGGCCACCAGCCCCAGGCCGTCGGTGTTGTCGGCATGGATGCCGTCGTCGCAAAACACCAGCGTGTTGGCCGCGCCGGCGCGCCGCACGCGGTCGCTGGCGTGCGTGGCCAGCCCGGCCGCCTGCAGCTTGAAGGGCACGGTCACGTTGCAGCCCTTGCCGCCGCGCGCGGCGAAGTCGGTCACATGGGCGGCAAAGCCGTCCAGCGCCACCAGGGCGCGCTCATAGTGCAGCGTCTGGCCGGTCAGCTCGGCAAAGCGCGCATGGATCCAGGGGGAGCGGCTGTGCGCCACCGGGTTGCCCATGACGCAGTAGGTGTCGATGGCGAAGTCCGAATTTTCCGAAGTCATGGCAGGATCGATAGCGATGAAGGAGGCATTATTTTCAGTGCCTCCGGGCCGCCCCAGGGCAAAAAGCGCCCCCTCGGGGGCAGCGGCTACGCGCAGTGAGCAGCGTGCCCCTTCCCTACTGCACGCTGGTTTCCAGCGTCTGCTCGCGCGTGAACTTGAAGCGCGAGACCACGGCGATCTGGTCGGCCTTGGCGCGCATGGCCGGGCCGAAGTGGCCGTAGGGGCCGGCGGCACGCGCAATGGCTTCGGCGCGCGTGTCCAGCATGCGGTTGCCCGAGCCCTGCACGACCTCGGTGCCGAGCACGCGGCCGTCGTGGTTCACGGTCAGGATCATGACCAGTTCGCCGTAGAGCTTCTTGCCCTTGTGCTCGGGAAAGTTTTCCGTGCCCTTGTCTTCCACCTTGCGGCGCAGCGCGTCGTAGTAGACGGCATAGACGGCTTCCTTGGTGGCCGGGCTGATGTAGCGCTTCTTGGGGCGGGCGTTTTCCTCGTTGATGCGCTTTTCGATCTCGGCCAGCAGCTTGACGAGCTGGCGGCGCTTTTCCTGCTGTGCTTCCTTTTCCTTGGATTCGGCCGCCAGCCGCGGGTCGAGGGGCGGCAGCGCGGCGATCTGCTGGCGCAGCTGGGTCAGCAGCACGTTCTGCTGCTCCTGCATGGCATCGATCTGGCGCTGCTTTTCCTCGAAGTCGTCGCCCACGGCCGTCAGGGCCGAGTAGGGCATGGGGCTGCTTGCGCGTCCCTTCTCGGCCTCGCCGCCGCCGGCCAGCGAGGTCTGGGCGATGGCCTGGGCCTTTTCGGGCGCCTCGTTGGCGCGCGCATTGACCAGGATCACTTCCAGCGGCGTGTCCTGGAACACGCGGTCGAAGCGCTCGGGGTCCACGAAGCGCACGCTCAGCAGCACGGCATGCAGGGCGATGGACACGCCCAGCGCAATCTGCAGCGTGCTCAGGCGTTGGAGGGGGGAGGGCAGTTTCACGGCGGCAGATCGTGCAATGGAGGGATCAGGACTGCGCAGCGTCCTTGGCGGGCGTGCTGTCGGAGGCTTCGGCGTCGTTCATGTCCACGGCGATGGCAATGGGGCCGGCCACGGTGTCCTCGTCATCCTCGCCGCCGTCCTCGTCGGCAGCGATGTCGCCGTCCAGGCGCTCGATCAGCGTGCCCGAGATGTCGAGCGCGATCTCGTCGATCTCGCCGAGCTTGACGCGCACGTGGGCACCGCGCGGCAGGTTCTGCGCGCCCAGCACGGGCAGCACCAGCGGCAGGTCGTCGGCGCGCACCAGGTAGCCGCCGTTGGCGCCTTCCTTGATCACGCTGGCCGTCAGTTCGGTGATGCCGTTCTGCTCCAGGTACTTGAGCGTCCAGAAGCGCTCCATGCCGGCCTGGTAGCTGTTGTAGGCGCTGTAGGCGCCGTCGAAGCTGCTGATGATGCCGAACAGCTCGGCATCCTTGGGCTTGAACGGCGCGGCCAGCGCGGCCGTGGCGCCATGGCGCGCGCAGGCGATGATCTGCCACTGGTTGACCAGGTCCACATAGCGGCGCAGCGGCGAGGTGGCCCAGGCATAGCTCTTGACCCCGATGCCCGCGTGGGGCAGGGCCTTGGTGCTCATGCGCACCTTGACGCCGGGCGCCAGGCTGGCCTGGCTGCGGTAGATGCCGGGCACGCCCAGTTCGGCCAGCCAGCTGCCCCAGGTGCTGTTGGCCACGATGGCGGCCTCGGCCACGATCAGGTCCAGCGGCGCGCCGCGCTTGCGCACGGTGATCTGCACCTGCTCGCTGCCGGTGGGCTCGGCCCCGTCGTTGCCCACGAGGCGGAAGTTGTAGTCCGGGCGGCTGAAGTTCTCGGGCTTGCCGCGCACCACTTCGCGCCTGGCCTTCAGATGCTTGGACCAGCGGTGCAGAAAAGTGAGCTCCTTGCGCTTTCCCAGCAAGGCCTGAGGTGTGTTTTCGATCTCGATGGAGGAATCGGCCAGCCAGTCCTCGGTCACGATGTGGTCGAGCTTGTCGTAGCGGAAATTCACCTCCACCGGCACGCGCTCCAGGCGGGTTTCGGTGGCCGTGGTCTCCAGCGTTTCCTCGTCGATGGTCACGTACAGCGAGACGGCCGGGTTGGCGCGGCCTTCGTCCAGCGTGTAGATGTGCACCACCTCGTCGGGCAGCATGGTGATCTTGTAGCCCGGCATGTAGACCGTGGACAGGCGCGCGCGGCCCAGCTTGTCCAGTTCGCCGCCGGGCGTGATGGCCAGGCCCGGCGCGGCGATGTGGATGCCCACGGTGACGGTGCCGCTGCCCAGGCCCTGCACGGACAGCGCATCGTCGATTTCCGTGGTGGCCGAGTCGTCGATGGAGAACGCCTGCACGGCCGCCAGCGGCAGGTCGGCCGGAGGCTGGGGCGCGGCCAGCTGCGGAAACTGCGTGCCCTTGGGGAAGTTGTCGAACAGGAAGCGCTTCCAGTGGAACTGGTAGGACGAATCGATGGCGCCCGCGCGGTGCAGCAGCTCCAGCGGGGCCAGCCTGGTGGCGCGGCTGGCCTCGACCACGGCCTTGTATTCGGGCGCATTCTTGTCGGGCTTGAACAGGATCTTGTAGAGCTGCTCGCGGATCGGCTGCGGGCATGCGCCGCGGCCCAGTTCCTCGGCCCAGGCGTCGATCTGGGCCTGGACCAGCTTTTTCTTCTCGATGGCGGCCAGGGCCTGCTGCAGGATCTCGGCCGGCGCCTTCTTGAAGCGGCCCTTGCCCGCGCGGCGGAAATAGTGCGGCGCCTCGTAGAGCCTGAACAGCGCGCCGGCCTGCTGGGCCAGGCTGGCCGACTCGGAGAAATAGTCGCGCGCCAGGTCGGCGAAGCCGAATTCCTCCTCGGGGGCAAACTCCCAGGCCAGGTCCAGGTCGATCTCGGCCGCCTGCGCCTGTCCCTGGGCCATCAGCTCGGCGGGAGCGGGCTTGTCGAACTTGAGCAGGATGTTGGCGGCCTTGACCTTGATCCGTTTGCCGGAATCGAGCTCGACCTGGGCCGAAGTCTCGGCTTCGGAGAGGATGCGTCCGGCGAGGAACTTGCCGGCTTCTTCAAACAATGCGTGCATAACCGCGCATTTTCCCACGAGCGGGCAACCGTGCCCGGGGCGAGGGTCAGGCCAGCAGCAGAAAATCGTCCAGCCGGGGCAGGTATTCCGCGAAATTCGACAGCGCATGGTCGCCGCCTTCCTGCACCAGCTGCAGCGCATGCGGGTAGCGCTCGCTCATCTCCTGCCAGTCCAGCACCTCGTCGCCCTGGGCGATCAGCACCATCTCGGGCGCGGCCGGCGTCATGTGCCGCGTGTCCAGCTGGCGCAGCTCCTCGATGTATTCGGGCCGGAAGAAGAAATGTGCCTCGGGGTCGTGCCAGGCGGTCTGCTCGCCGATGTATTTCTCGAGGTCGCGGGCCGGGTTGACGGCCGGATTGATCATCACGCTCTTGCAGCGCGCCAGCTGCGCCACCCAGCTCGCGTAGTAGCCGCCCAGGGAGGAGCCGACCACGGCCATGGTCTCGCGCGGCCAGGTGGCGATGCCTTCGGCGATCAGGGCCATGGCCTCGCGCGGCGACGGCGGCAGCTGCGGGCACCACCAGCGCACATGGGAATGCCGGCTGCCGATGTGCTCGGCCAGGATGCGGGCCTTGTTGGACTGGGGCGAAGAGCGGAAGCCGTGCAGGTAAAGCAGATGGGTGGTGGTCATGGCGGCAATCTCCTCTTGTAGGTTTGCAGACGGTCTCGTCTGCATTGTGGACCGAGGCCGCGGTAGCGGGCAAAGCCGTCAGCCTGGCTCAACCCTGCGCCGCGACGGGACAGGCCGCTGCCTCGATAATGCCGGCCCATGTCCGCGACCGAATTCGACAAGCCCTCGCTGCTGCAGCGCATCGTGCCGCTGTTTCGCGGCTTTGATTTTCTGCTGCTGCTGTTTGTCGCCATGCTGGCCGGCGCCGGGCTGCTGGCCATGTATTCCTCGGGCTTCGACCACGGCTCGCGCTTCGTGGACCATGGCCGCAACATGCTGATCGCCGCCGGCATCCTGTTCGTCGTGGCGCAGGTGCCGCCGCAGCAGCTCATGAAGGTGGCCGTGCCGCTGTATACGCTGGGCGTGGCCCTGCTGGTGGCGGTGGCGCTGTTCGGCATCACCAAGAAGGGTGCGCAGCGCTGGGTGAACGTGGGCGTGGTGATCCAGCCCTCGGAGCTGCTCAAGATCGCCACGCCGCTGATGCTGGCCTGGTGGTTCCAGCGGCGCGAGGGCAATCTGCGCGGCACGGATTTCGCCATCGCCTTCGGTCTGCTGATGGTACCCGTGGGGCTGATCATGAAGCAGCCCGACCTGGGCACCTCGCTGCTGGTGATGGCCGCGGGCCTGTCGGTCATCTTCTTCGCGGGCCTGCCCTGGAAGCTGATCGTGCCGCCCGTGGTGCTGGGCGTGGTCGGCATCTTCCTGATCATCTGGTACGAGCCCCAGCTGTGCGCCGACGGCGTGAGCTGGTATTTCCTGCACGACTACCAGCGCACCCGCGTGTGCACGCTGCTGGACCCGACGCGCGACCCGCTGGGCAAGGGCTTCCACATCATCCAGGGCATGATCGCCATCGGCTCGGGCGGTGTCTGGGGCAAGGGCTTCATGGCCGGCACACAGACCCACCTGGAATTCATTCCCGAGCGCACCACCGACTTCATCTTCGCCGCCTATTCCGAGGAATTCGGCCTGATCGGCAATCTGTTCATCATCGTGGCTTTTCTGTTCCTGGTCTGGCGCGGCTTGGCCATCGCCATGCAGGCCAGCTCGCTGTTCGGCCGGCTGATGGCTGCGGCCGTGGCCATGATCTTCTTCACCTATGCCTTCGTGAACATGGGCATGGTCAGCGGCATCCTGCCCGTGGTCGGCGTGCCGCTGCCCTTCATCAGCTACGGCGGCACGGCCATGGTCACGCTGGGGCTGGCGCTGGGCGTGCTCATGTCCGTCGCGCGGGCCCAGCGCCAGTTGCCGGGCGAAGGACACTTGCCGCGCGCCTGAGCTTGTAGGAAAAGCTTGCAAAACGGCGCAGATTCATCAAAATGTGAGCGCATCTCGCCTTTGCATGCTGTGTTTTGACATGCTTTGTTGCCAAAAGCATGCTGATGCTGGCGCCAGCCGCTATCGCTTTGATTGCAAAATGGGGCTGCTGCTCTTGCCTGCCTGCACGGCAGGGGTTAGAAAGGTTTCAGGAACAGGGGCTTGAGCGACCCCTGCGAGGGAGATGGACCGGTGCCCGTCGCGGCTGCGGCAAGGGGCACAAAAGCGCTGCAGAACGGAATGTCGTCCAGCCTGGTGGGGGGGCATTCCGTTCTTTTTCTTTGGGGCCCGCGCAAACCGGGATGCACACGGCGTTGGGGGCATGCGTGTCTCTCTACAATGTGTCGCATGATCTCCCGCGAACCCACCATCGAACGCCTGGCTACGGCCCGTCAGTTGCTGCTTGAGCCGTTTGGCCTGGACGAAACCCATCTTGCGCGCGCTCTGGCCGAGATCCGCGCACACCAGGTCGACGATGCCGACCTGTATTTCCAGTACACGCGCGCCGAAGGCTGGAGCCTGGAAGAGGGCATCGTCAAGACCGGCTCGTTCTCCATCGACCAGGGCGTGGGTGTGCGTGCCGTGAGCGGGGAAAAGACCGCATTCGCCTATTCGGACGACATCTCCGAAGCCTCGCTGCTCGACGCCGCGCGCACCGTGCGCTCCATCGGCAGCAGCGCCCAGTCGCGCCGCGTGCGCGCCGGCGCGCCCAGGATAGCCTCCAGCCGCTCGCTGTATCCGGGGCTGGACCCCATCAGCACGCTGGACAGCACGGCCAAGGTCGAACTGCTGGGCAAGGTGGAGAAACTGGCCCGCGCCAAGGACCCGCGCATCGTCCAGGTCATGGCCGGCCTGGCCAGCGAATACGACGTGGTGCTGGTGGCCCGCGCCGACGGCACGCTGGCCGCCGACGTGCGCCCGCTGGTGCGCCTGTCGGTCACCGTCATTGCCGAGCACAAGGGCCGGCGCGAAGTCGGCTCGGCCGGCGGCGGCGGCCGCTTCGGCCTGGCCTATTTCAGCGACGAGCAGATCGGCCAGTATGTGGACGAGGCCGTGCATGCGGCACTCGTCAACCTCGACTCGCGTCCTGCACCCGCAGGCCAGATGACCGTGGTGCTCGGCCCTGGCTGGCCCGGCGTGCTGCTGCACGAGGCCGTGGGCCACGGGCTGGAAGGCGACTTCAACCGCAAGGGCTCGAGCGCCTTCAGCGGCCGCATCGGCCAGCGCGTGGCTGCCAAGGGCGTGACCGTGCTGGACGACGGCACCCTGGCCGACCGCCGCGGCTCGCTCAACGTGGACGATGAAGGCCATGCCAGCCAGAGCAATGTGCTGATCGAGGACGGCATCCTCAAGGGCTACATCCAGGATGCGATGAATGCCCGCCTGATGGGCGTCCAGCCCACGGGCAACGGCCGCCGCGAGAGCTATGCGCACTTTCCCATGCCGCGCATGACCAATACCTACATGCTTGGCGGCGACAAGGACCCGCAGGAAATCATCGCCTCGATCAAGAAGGGCCTGTACGCCACCAACTTCGGCGGCGGCCAGGTGGACATCACCAGCGGCAAGTTCGTGTTCTCGGCCAGCGAAGCCTACTGGGTCGAGAACGGGAAGATCCAATACCCCGTCAAGGGGGCCACCATCGTGGGCAGCGGCCCCGAGTCGCTCAAGCACATCACCATGATCGGCAACGACATGCGCCTGGACAGCGGCGTCGGCACCTGCGGCAAGGAAGGCCAGAGCGTGCCTGTGGGCGTGGGCCAGCCCACGCTGCGCATCGACGGCCTGACCGTGGGCGGCACGGCTTAAGGCCCGCCTGCAAGGATCTCCGGATCTGCCCAGCCTCCCGGAAACGGGGCGCTGGGCATTTTTGTGTCCTGGCGGCCTGCAGTTGCAGGCCCAGGCGCTTGCCGCGGGGCCTTTGGCCCGTGGCGCCATGGTGGCCAGGACGAGATTTCAGCAAAAACCGGTGATATGCAGGAAAATTCGCGTTGCCACGGTGTTTTTGAGGTTTGTTATCAATTCAATTTCGTAAAAAATAAAAGAACGCAATATAAATGCGTTTTTGAAATTTCAATTCTCTCTCTGAAGAGAGGGTGGCCGTAGCCCTGGCGCAGCGGGGCGTATGTTGCATTGCGCAATGACTGTGCTACATTGAAAAGCATGCAAACACGCAGCGCTTATTTCTTTTACTTTTGGTTCTCGCCCTCGGCGGCTGAGAGGTAAGCGCGCACCTGCACCCAAACCTCCCAAAGAACCGCCGAGCTGCAAAGCCCGGCGGTTTTTTTTCATCCCTACGTTTCCCGACAGCCTTCCATCCCCACGATCAACCGAATTCACGAAAGCTCGCAATGACTGCTCTGAACGCTTCCACCACCGATTCCTGGTATCGCAACGGCTCTCCCAAGACTGGCCAGACCGACGACGCACGTATCAAGGACATCACCGTGTTGCCCCCTCCCGAGCACCTCATTCGCTTCTTCCCCATCCGCGGCACGGCCGTGGAAACGCTGATCAGCAATACCCGACGCACCATCCACAACATCATGCAGGGCGAGGACGACCGCCTGCTGGTCATCATCGGCCCCTGCTCCATCCATGATCCCGCTGCGGCCCTGGAGTACGCCCGCCGCTTGGCCGTGGTGCGCGAGCAGTACAAGGACACGCTGGAGGTGGTGATGCGCGTGTACTTCGAGAAGCCCCGCACCACCGTGGGCTGGAAGGGCCTGATCAACGATCCCTATCTGGATCAGAGCTACCGCATCGACGAGGGCCTGCGCATTGCGCGCCAGCTGCTGATCGACATCAACCGCCTGGGCGTGCCGGCGGCCAGCGAGTTCCTGGACGTGATCTCGCCCCAGTACATCGGCGACCTGATCAGCTGGGGTGCGATCGGCGCCCGCACCACCGAAAGCCAGGTGCACCGCGAGCTGGCCTCGGGCATCTCGGCGCCCATAGGATTCAAGAACGGCACCGACGGCAACATCCGCATCGCCACCGATGCCATCCAGTCGGCCAGCCGCGGCCACCATTTCCTGTCGGTGCACAAGAACGGCCAGGTCGCCATCGTCAACACGGCGGGCAACCAGGATTGCCATGTGATCCTGCGCGGCGGCAAGACGCCCAACTACGACGCAGCCAGTGTGGCAGCCGCCTGCAAGGACCTGGCGGCTGCCGGCCTGCCGCCCACGCTGATGGTGGACTGCAGCCATGCCAACAGCGCCAAGCAGCACGAGCGCCAGAAGGATGTGGCGCGCGATATCGCCGGCCAGATCGCCGGCGGCTCGAACAGCGTGTTCGGTGTGATGATCGAAGGCCATCTGGTGGGCGGCGCGCAGAAGTTCACGCCCGGCAAGGACGACGTTGCGGGCCTGACCTACGGCCAGAGCATCACCGATGCCTGCCTGAGCTGGGAGGACTCGCTGCCCACGCTGCAGGAACTGTCCCAGGCGGTGCAGCAGCGCCGCGCGGCGGCCGCCCCGGCCAAGGTCCGGGCCGAAGCCGTCGCCTGAGCCGCAGCACTGCCGCAAAAAAAGGCCGCCAGCATCTGCTGCGCGGCCTTTTTTCCATTCCGGTCGGGCGCTCGGGCGGGAGCGGATCCCGGGTTCAGTGGGCGGGGTCCTGGTCGGTCGGAGTGAGCGAGCCCCTGTTCAGGGTGATGTCGATGCGCTCCAGCAGCACCAGCAACCGGCCTTTGTCGAAGTCCTCGCGCTTTTCCCATTCATGCTCGGCCAGCGGATGGATGTGGCTTTGGTGCGGCAGCTGGCCTTGCGCATCGATCAGGGCGCGCAGGCGCGGCAGGAAGACCCATTGCAGCCATTCGTGCAGCTGCAGCGTGTCGTACATGAACGGCATGACGGACTCCAGCGCTTGGGGGCTGGGCGGTGTGCTGGACCAGAGTTTCTGGGCCTGCAGTTCGGTTTCCAGCTGCTGCAGATGCGTCAGCAATTCCTGATGGGGGTGTGCGGTGGTCATGGCGGTCTGTGGAAAAGGGAACGGGACGCAACGGCGGCGGACAGGCCAGGGCATGTACCGCTTTCCGTATGCCGGCATGAAAAGATTGATCTGCCTCCACGGCGCGGTAACCAGGTGGTTACACAAGAGCCCTGGCTATTGAGTTATGGGCACACAGCCCTATATTCAAGACCGTTGCGGTATGAATTGCTATGAAAAATGGGCTTTCTGCCGCTAGGGGAAGTCCGGAATTTGGGTAACCGCTACGATGCTTTTCAGTGCCAGGCCCTGGCTTGCCTGTATCAGCGCAGTCTGCCGTCGCCGGGCTTGCCCCCATGGCCCCTGGGCTGTAACCGTCGGATCCGGCATGTCCTTGTGGATGCGGGGCCGCAATAACGAACGAGAGGAAATCCATGCGCAATGAAGTGATAGTGGTGTTAGATGCTGATCGTGAATACCGGGTGGACACCCAGTCGCTGACACCGCTGAGTTCGGAAGATGGCCGCCTCTGGCTGGACAAGCAGTTCGTGGAACTGGACTGCGAGCCGCTGCGCGCCACCGGCAAGGTGCTGCTGGCCGACAAGCTGGTGGTCGTGGCACGCGAGGCGCGCGGCCGGGCCGGCCTGTTCGACGACGAGAGCTGGCGCAACCACTATGCGCTGGCAGCCCAGGCCGTGCTGTCCAAGGCGCTGATCCGCGTCGATGTGCCGGCGATGTCCATCAGTTATTGAGACCTTCTGAGCGGCTGCGCCGCTTCCCCCTCTTTCTTCGGGAGGGGGACGACATCTTCGCTGCGGGGCGGCGCGGCCGGCTCAGGCCTTGCTCGATGTCCCTGGCGTGGTTTACGCCAGTTTTTCGGGGCGGTGATCTCAAACACCCGCTGAGTGGTTCAGCGGGTGTTCTTACTTCAGGGCCGCCAGCAGCTTGGCATGGATGCCGCCAAAGCCCCCGTTGCTCATGCAGACGACATGGTCGCCCGGTTGGGCTGCGGCCTTGACCTGGGCGAGCAGGGTATCGAGGTCGCCGGCCACCTGGGCACGCAGGCCCGGGCCCACGCCCAGCGGCGCCAGGGCTTCGGCGGCATCCCAGTCGAGGCCGGCCGTGTGGCAGAAGACCAGATCGGCGCTTTCCAGCGACCAGGGCAGCTGGGACTTCATGGTGCCCAGCTTCATGGTGTTGCTGCGCGGCTCGAAGACGGCCAGGATGCGGGCTTCTTCGCCCAGCTTGCGGCGCAGGCCGTCCAGCGTGGTGCGGATGGCCGTGGGGTGATGGGCGAAGTCGTCATAGACGGCCACGCCGTTCGCGGTGCCGCGCAGCTCCATGCGGCGCTTGACGTTCTGGAAGCGCGACAGGGCTTCGCAGGCCTGCTCGGCGGAGACACCCACATGGTCGGCCGCCGCGATGGCCGCCAGGGCGTTGAGCTGGTTGTGCACGCCGGTCAGCGACCAGGACAGGTGTGCCACCTTGCGGCCGCGGTGCAGCACGTCGAAGTCGCCGGGGTCGCCCTCGGCGCAGAAATCGCTGACCGTGGCGCCAAAGCTGGCCACCTCGCTCCAGCAGCCCTGGCCGAGCACGCGGGCCAGGCTTTCCTCCAGCCCGTTGACGACCACGCGGCCCGTGCCGGGCACGGTGCGCACCAGATGGTGGAACTGGCGCTCGATGGCGGCCAGGTCGTCAAAGATGTCGGCGTGGTCGAACTCCAGGTTGTTGAGCACGGCCGTGCGCGGACGGTAATGGACGAACTTGCTGCGCTTGTCGAAGAAAGCGGTGTCGTACTCGTCGGCCTCGATCACGAATAGCGGCCGGGCCTGGCCGTCCACCCGGGCACCCAGGCGGGCCGAGACGCCGAAGTCCAGCGGCACGCCTCCGACCAGAAAACCGGGCTGCAGGCCCGCGCATTCCAGCACCCAGGCCAGCATGGAGGTGGTCGTGGTCTTGCCGTGCGTACCGGCCACGGCCAGTACATGGCGGCCGTGCAGCACATGCTCGGCCAGCCACTGCGGGCCGCTGGTATAGGGCGCGCCCGTATCCAGAATGGCTTCCATCAGCGGGAACTTGGGCGAGCCGTCGGGCAGCCGCTTGCGGCTGACCACATTGCCTACGACATACATATCGGGCTGCAGCGCGATCTGGTCGGCGCCATAGCCTTCGATCAGCTCGATGCCGAGCTGGCGCAGCTGGTCGCTCATGGGGGGATAGACGCCGGCATCGCAACCGGTGACCCGGTGACCGGCTTCACGTGCCAAGGCGGCAAGGCCTCCCATGAAGGTGCCGCAAATGCCCAGAATATGTATGTGCATGGGCGGGCATTCTACGGTTGCGTGGCTGCCGCATGGCCGAGCATGGCCTTGGGCGTCCGGCGCAGTGGTAACGACTCTTGTCAAAAAGAGAGCTGCCAGCGCAGGCTACGCATGAAATCGGATGTGAAAAGTCCTTGAAATCCAGATTTCCAAGGCGCAATACGCTATAAAACCGTGAGTCCATCGGCACGGCGGTGCAAACGCAAAGGCCTTGCAGCGGGCATGGGCCACAATGCAATGGATTGGAGAGTGCAAGCCTTATGAGCCTGGATCAAGTGACTGCTGAAATCGCCCAGACCGCCGCCCGCATGGTCGTGGAGGAGGGGCTGGAATGGGGCGCGGCCAAGCACCGCGCCGTGCGCCAGCTCGGCCTGCCGACCCGCTCGGCCCTGCCCGACAACGAGCAGCTCGAGGACGCCGTGCGCGAATACATTGCGCTGTTCTGCGCCGACACGCAGCCGCAGGAACTGCTGGCGCTGCGCGAGCTGGCGCTGGTCTGGATGGAGCGGATGGCGCAGTTCCGTCCCTATATCGCCGGCGCGGTCTGGCGCGGCACGGCCACGCGCCAGTCCGACATCTATCTGCAGCTGTTCTGCGACGATCCCAAGTCCGCCGAAATCGCGCTGATCAACAACCATGTGAACTACGAGCCCAGCACCGTCACCGGCTTCCACGGCCAGAACGTGGAGGCGCTGAGCATCCATGCCTTTTGCAAGCCGCTGCATGAGGAGGTGGGCGTGCACCTGATGATTTACGACCATGACGATATGCGCGGAGCAATGAGGCCCGACAGCCGCGGGCGGAGCCAGCGCGGCGATGCGCAGGCGCTGAGGAAACGCATGCAGGACGACCTGAAGGCTTCCCAGGCCGCGGAGGCCGATCATGAATGAGCAGCGCGATCTCCACCCCGGGCAGACCGAAAGCCAGGCCTTTTCCGCTTCCCGCCGCCTCTGGCTTACAGGCGCCGTGGCAGTGGCCGCCGCAGCGGCCGGCGCTGCCGTGGCCTGGAAGCGCGGCGGCCCGCAGGCCGTGGGCTCCGGTGCCGAACAGCAGTTGTGGGAGCAACATCTGGAAACGCCGGACGGCAAGCCGTTTGCCATGTCCGACTGGCGCGGCAAATGGGTGCTGGTCAACTTCTGGGCCACCTGGTGCCCGCCCTGCGTCAAGGAAATGCCCATGCTCAGCGAGTTCGCGGGGCGCTCCGCGCAGCATGGTATCCAGGTCATCGGCCTGGCCGTGGACAAGGCGGAGGCCGTGGGCCGCTTCCTGGCGCGCCAGCCCGTGCAATACCCGGTGGCCCTGGCCATGCAGGGCGGCCTGGGGTTGACGCGGGCCCTGGGCAACCTGCAGGGAGGGCTGCCTTTCACGGTGCTGATCGATCCGAAGGGAAACCTGCGGCAACGTAAAATAGGCGAATTGTCCAGCGAAGATCTTGCGGATTGGAGTATGAAACGCTGATGTTGGTGCCAGGAGCCCGCCGAAAAGGTGTATGGAATGCACAATTCCATAGTGGTGTTGGTGAAAAATGTGTGCGAATGCACGCAGTAGGGCGAAATTGAGGTAAATTCGCGCCCTATTTAGTTTCTAAGCCGCTGGAGCTCCCATGGATTTGCGAAAACTCAAGACCCTCATTGACCTGGTATCCGAATCGAATGTTTCGGAACTGGAGATCACCGAAGCAGAGGGCAAGGTCCGTATCGTCAAGAGCGAAGGCGCAGTGGTGCAGCATTTTGTGGCTGCACCCGCCCAGGCGGCTCCCGTCGTGGCGGCTCCGGTGGCGGCAGCTGCGCCTGTTGCGGCAGCAGCTCCCGCTGCGGCCGCCGCAGTGGAAGGCCATGTGGTCAAGTCCCCCATGGTCGGCACCTTCTACCGCGCTTCCAGCCCCGGCGCCAAGCCCTTTGTGGACGTGGGCAGCCAGGTCAAGGAAGGCGACACCATCTGCATCGTGGAAGCGATGAAGATTCTCAACGAAATCGAAGCCGACAAGAGCGGCACCATCGTGCGCATCCTGGGCGAGAACGGCCAGGCTGTCGAATACGGCCAACCCCTGTTCGTGATCGAGTGATGGGCTTGAGGCGTTGCAGGCTGCCGGCAGCCCGACGCCAAGGCGCGCATGCCATGGGCAGCGCGACTGAGTTGTATTTGCGCGAACAAGCGGGCGCAAAGGGCGCATCCCCAGGATGGACGCCCTGCCTGAACCGGATTTGCGCAAGTCGTGAGTCATTGGCAGTGGCCTGTGCCCCGGCGCAGGCGCCAAGCTGCGAGGAACTTCATGTTTAAGAAAATTTTGGTTGCCAACCGGGGCGAGATCGCCCTGCGCATCCAGCGCGCTTGCCGCGAACTGGGTATCAAGGCGGTGATGGTGTATTCCGAAGCCGACCGCGATGCCAAGTATGTCAAGCTGGCCGATGAGGCCGTGTGCATCGGCCCGGCACCGTCTCCGCTGTCCTACCTCAACATGCCGGCCATCATTTCGGCCGCCGAGGTGACCGATGCGGAAGCCATCCATCCCGGCTACGGCTTTCTCTCAGAGAACGCCGACTTTGCCGAGCGCGTGGAAAAGAGCGGCTTCACCTTCATCGGCCCGACGCCCGAGAACATCCGCACCATGGGCGACAAGGTCTCGGCCAAGCAGGCCATGATCAAGGCGGGCGTGCCCTGCGTGCCCGGCTCCGACGGCGAGCTGCCCGACGATCCGGCACTGATCAAGCGCATCGCCAAGGCCATCGGCTATCCCGTGATCATCAAGGCCTCCGGCGGCGGCGGCGGCCGCGGCATGCGCGTGGTGCATACCGAAGCCGCGCTGATCAATGCCGTGCAGATGACCAAGGCCGAGGCTGCCGCAGCCTTCGGCAACCCGGCCGTCTACATGGAAAAGTACCTGCAGAATCCCCGCCACGTGGAAATTCAGGTGCTGGCCGATACCTACAAGAATGCCATCTACCTGGGCGAGCGTGACTGCTCCATGCAGCGCCGCCACCAGAAGGTGATCGAGGAAGCGCCGGCCCCCGGCATTCCCCGCCGCCTGATCGAGAAGATCGGCGAGCGCTGCGTGGCCGCCTGCAAGAAGATCGGCTACCGCGGTGCGGGTACCTTCGAGTTCCTCTACGAAAACGGCGAGTTCTACTTCATCGAGATGAACACCCGCGTTCAGGTGGAGCATCCGATCTCCGAGCTGATCACGGGCGTGGACATCGTGCGCACCCAGATCATGATCGCCGCCGGCGAGAAGCTGCCGTACACCCAGCGCCAGATCGAGTTCAAGGGCCACGCCATCGAATGCCGCGTGAACGCCGAGGATCCGTACAAGTTCATTCCCTCGCCCGGCCGCATCACCATGTGGCACGCCCCGGGCGGCCCCGGCGTGCGCGTGGACTCGCACGTGTACAACAACTACTTCGTGCCGCCCAACTACGACTCCATGATCGGCAAGATCATCGCCTACGGCGACACGCGCGAGCAGGCCATCGCCCGCATGCGCACGGCGCTGCTGGAGACGGTGGTGGAAGGCATCAACACCAATATTCCGCTGCACCAGGACCTGATGGTGGATGCCAAGTTCATCGAAGGCGGCACCAATATCCACTATCTGGAAGAGTGGCTGACGCACCGCAACACCAACAAGCGATGAGCAGACAGCTGCCGCGGGCGCTGTTTTGACATCTCATGCTGGCCTCTGGCAACGGAGGCCAGCATTTTCGTTTTTCAGGAAAGGATGGCCCATGTTCGAGCTGAGCCTGTTGTGCCCGGAGGACCGGGTTGAAACCGTCAGCGATGCGCTGGATGCGCTGGATGCGCTGAGCGTCTCGGTGGAGGATGCCGATGCGCAAACCGAGGCCGAACAGGCGCTGTTCGGCGAGCCCGGCATGCCGCCGCCTAAGGAAGGCTGGCAGCGCAGCCGCGTGATTGCACTGTTCCCCAACGAGGAGGCGGCCCGCGAGGCCTGTGCGCTGCTGGAGCCGCAGGATTTCTTCGAAGGCTGCTCGGTGCTGGCCGTCAAGCCGGTGCCCGAGCAGGACTGGGTGCGCCTGACGCAATCGCAATTTGCGCCCGTGGACATCACGCCCGATTTCTGGATCGTGCCGAGCTGGCATGAGCTGCCCGAGCAGGCCAGGGTCAGCATCCGCCTCGATCCGGGCCTGGCCTTCGGCACCGGCACGCATCCCACCACGCGCATGTGCCTGCGCTGGATTGCACGCCAGCCCCAGGGCTCGCTGGGGCGCACGCTGGACTATGGCTGCGGCTCCGGCATCCTGGCCATCGGCGCGGCCAAGTTCGGTGCCACGCAAATCGATGCCGTGGACATCGACCCCGCGGCCGTGGAATCCACCAACTACAACGCCAGCGCCAACCACGTGCAGCTCAGGTCGGGCCTGCCCGATGCAGCCGAGGGCGAGTACCAGACCGTGCTGGCCAACATCCTGGCCACGCCGCTGAAAGTCCTAGCTCCGCTGCTGTGCGGCCGCGTCGCGGCCGGCGGCAGTCTGGTGCTGGCCGGTATCCTGGAGCGCCAGGCCGACGAACTCAAGCAGGCCTATGCGCCTTATCTGAAGCTGGAGGTGGCCGACAGCGAGGACGGCTGGATCCTGATGACGGCGCAGCGCCCGGCCTGATCGCGCGACGTGCGGGTTCGCTGCATCTGCCCTGGCGAACCCATGCTCCTGCCTACAATTGCCAATCGATGACCCAGATCACCCGTTGCCCCTCCTGTGGAACCCGCTTCAAAGTGGTGGCCGATCAGCTGCGCATCTCGCAGGGCTGGGTGCGCTGTGGCATCTGCCAGAACGTCTTCGATGCCTCGCTGGACCTGCTGGAGCTGCCGGACGAGGTGCTGCAAAATGCCGCGGCACGGGGAGGCATCCCGCCGGACCGGCCGCACCGGTCGGCCCCCGCGCCAGTCCCTGCAGATGCCGCCGAAAAAAATGCGGTGGATGAATCCATGGCGCCGTCGGAGGCACCTGGCGCCCCTGAACCGGGTTTCGGCACTTTGGCGGATGCGCAGGCTGCCGCCTTGCCCGATTCCGCCGGCACGGCTGCCGAAGAAAGCATCGATGCAAAGCCCGTAACCAGGGCCGTGCCGGTGCCGGATACCCAGGAGCGCCAGCCTTCGGGTGACGAGCCCTTTCTTGAATCCTTGTTCGAGCCGTCGTTTGTCGACCAGTCCAGGCCTCTGCATGGCATCGATGGGCGGCATGTGCCTGGAGAGCAGGAGACGGCCCGGCCCGGATCGCAGCCGCCGGCATTTCCGGCACCGCCTTCCGTGCAGGACACGCCGGCTCCTGAGGCATCTTTATCCGGCCCGTCTTCTGCATGGACCGACGGCACGCCGCATGTGCGCTACCCGGACCAGGCCGGGCAGGACGACGATGACGAGCTTGGGATGCAGGCGCCTGATGAGGCCGGCACCGCGCAGGCCGAGCCCGGCTTTGTGCGCCAGGCCCGTCGCCAGGCCTTCTGGCACAGCGCGACGGTGCGCGGCGTGCTGCTGCTGGGCTGCGTGGCGGCGGCGGCCAGCCTTGCCACGCAGATGCTGTGGCAAAAGCGCGATGCGCTGGCCGTGCAATATCCGGCGCTGCAGCCGGTGCTGCGCACCATGTGCCTGGCCGCAGGCTGCAGGCTGCAGGCGCGCCGCGAGATCGGGGATGTGGTCATCAGCAGCTCGGGCTTCAGGCAGTTGCCCGGCCAGCGCCAGTATCTGTGGAGCCTGAGTCTGGAAAACCGCTCCGAGGTACCGGTGGCCACGCCCGTGGCGGAGCTGACGCTGACCGATGCGCAGGACAAGCCGCTGCTGCGTCGCGTGGTCGAGCTGGTTCCCCTGGGGGCACCAGCGCAGCTGGGCGCGCGCGAGGAATGGAGCGTCAGCGTGCCGGTGCAGGTGCAGGAACTGCCTGCGCCCGTGGCGGGCTACCGCGCCCTGGTTTTTTATCCCTAAATTTCAACAAGAAAGCGAACAACATCATGGCCGCTTTGATCTGCGGATCGCTGGCATTCGACAACATCATGACCTTCGAAGGTCGTTTTGCGGACCAGATCCTTCCCGACCAGCTGCACATCCTCAATGTGTCGTTCCTGGTGCCCACGCTGCGCCGCGACTTTGGCGGCTGCGCCGGCAACATCGCCTACAGCCTGCGCCTGCTGGGCGGCGATGCCTGGCCCATGGCCATGGTGGGCAGCGACGGTGCGGACTATGTCGGCCACTTGCAGGCGCTGGGCATCGAGACCGCGCATGTGGGCCAGCTGCAGGACACGCATACGGCCCAGTGCATGATCATGACGGACCGCGACAACAACCAGATCACGGCCTTCCACCCCGGTGCCATGATGCAGGCGCACGGGAACGTGATCACACCCGGGATGGCGGCGCAGGTCAAGGTCGGCATCATCGCACCTGATGGCCGGCAGGCCATGATCGAGCACGCGGCCCAGTTCAAGGCCGCAGGCATCCCGTTCGTCTTCGATCCGGGCCAGGGCCTGCCGATGTTCAACGGCGAAGAGCTCAAGGCCTTCATCGAACAGGCCGACTGGGTGGCGGTCAACGACTACGAAGGCAAGATGCTGTGCGAGCGCACCGGCTGGAGCCTGGACGAGATCTCGCGCAAGGTCCGCGGGCTGATCGTCACACTGGGTGCGCAAGGCTGCGAGGTCTGGGAGGACGGCCGCAGGACGGCGGTGGCATCGGTCAAGCCGGCGGCCATTGTGGATCCCACGGGCTGCGGCGACGCCTGGCGCGGAGCCCTGCTGTTCGGCCTGGAGCGCGGCTGGGATCTGGTGCGTTGCGCCGAGCTGGGCAATCGCATGGGCGCGCTGAAAATCGCCCATCGCGGCCCGCAGAACTATGTGCTGGATTTCGCGCAGCCATGAACTGATGCGCGGGACTACGGCATAAAAAAACCGGCCCTCCAGGAGGCCGGTTTTTTTATGCCCCGGGATCGGGGCATGCAGAGCCCGGGCAGGCTCAGGGCTTGTTGCCGGTAGGGAAGGGCCATGCAGCCTGAGGCGCCAGACGGGTCTGCGCGATCGGTGCAGGTGCCTCTGCAGGTGCGGGAGCGGGCGCTGCCACCTTCTTTGCAGCAGCCTTGGGAGCAGCCGCCTTCTTGGCGACCGGAGCCTTGGCAGCGGCCTTGGGCGCAGCAGCCTTCTTGGCGGGGGCAGCGGCCTTGGGTGCGGCGGCCTTCTTGGCGACCGGAGCCTTGGCGGCGGCCTTGGGCGCAGCAGCCTTCTTGGCCGGTGCGGCAGCCTTCTTGGCAGCGGTCTTGGTTGCTGCGGCCTTGGGGGCTGCAGCCTTCTTGGCGGAGGCCTTGGGAGCAGCAGCTGCAGCCTTGGCGGTTGCCGTCTTCTTCACGGCTTCAGCCTTGGGCGCGGCCGCCTTTTTTGTCGCTGCCTTTTTCTCGGTAGTGGCCTTGGCGGCCGTCTTCTTCGCAGTTGCCATCATTTTCTCCTTCGTTGATTTGCTTAAAACGCTTGGCAGTCTTTAGCTGCAAAGCGATTCAATGCGATGTGGAGTGACGCATCGCAATGAACACGAATTTGCTCCACGACCCCAACGCATTTTTTGTAGCGAGGAAGTGAAGCAAGTCATGACTCGCATTGTGCCTGCTAAGAAGCAATTAATCCCAAGAAAGTGCGCCTCCGGTCTGATACTCGATCACTCGTGTCTCAAAGAAGTTACGTTCTTTCTTCAAATCGATCATTTCGCTCATCCAGGGGAAGGGATTTTCCTCGTTGGGGAAGAGCGCTTCGAGGCCGATCTGCGTGGCGCGGCGGTTCGCGATGTAGCGCAGGTAGCCCTTGAACATCGAGGCGTTCATGCCGAGCACGCCGCGCGGCATGGTGTCTTCGGCATAGCGGTATTCGAGCTCGACGGCCTTGAGGAACAGCTCGGTGATCTCCTGCTTGAACTCGGCGGTCCACAGGTGCGGATTCTCGAGCTTGAGCTGGTTGATCAGATCGATGCCGAAATTGCAGTGCATGGACTCGTCGCGCAGGATGTACTGGTACTGCTCGGCAGCGCCGGTCATCTTGTTCTGGCGGCCCAGGGCCAGGATCTGCGTGAAGCCCACATAGAAGAACAGGCCCTCCATCAGGCAGGCGAAGACGATCAGCGACTTGAGCAGCTTCTGGTCGTTCTCGGGCGTGCCGGTCTTGAAGTCGGGGTCCATGATCGCCTCGATGAAGGGGATCAGGAATTCGTCCTTGTCGCGGATGGATTGGACTTCGTTGTAGGCGTTGAAGATCTCGCCTTCATCCAGGCCCAGCGACTCCACGATGTACTGGTAGGCGTGGGTGTGGATGGCTTCCTCGAATGCCTGGCGCAGCAGGAACTGGCGGCACTCGGGCGCCGTGATGTGGCGGTAGGTGCCCAGCACGATGTTGTTGGCGGCCAGCGAGTCGGCCGTCACGAAGAAGCCCAGGTTGCGCTTGACGATGCGGCGCTCGTCCTCGGTCAGGCCGTTGGGGTCCTTCCACAGCGCGATGTCGCGGTTCATGTTCACTTCCTGCGGCATCCAGTGGTTGGCGCAGGTGGCCAGGTACTTTTCCCAGGCCCACTTGTACTTGAACGGAACCAGCTGGTTCACGTCGGTCTTGGCATTGATGATGCGCTTGTCCGCGGCATTGACGCGGCGCTGGGTGCTGGAGGACGTGGCGGCTTCGCTGCTGGAAGCGGCTGGCGCAAAAGTATCGTCGTCGAAAGTCAGCATGTGATGTTCCTTTGAATTCAAGAAGTCAGGCGCGCCCTCAAAACCGACGCGCCCCAGGCCAGGGCCACCGCGCAAGGGCCTAGGCGGCCCCGCCGCCCCGCCGCGCTGGTGGCGTCCCCCTCCCGAAGAGAGAGGGGGAAGGCACGTAGCGCCTCAGGGGGAGCTGTTTACTGGCAAGCCTCGCAGCCCGGATCGTCGATCGCGCAGAACTTGATGTCCGTGGCCGGGGCCTGGGCGCGTGCTGCCGCGGCAGCGGCTTCCAGCGCACTCATGGCGGGCTGTGCGGCGGGCGCAGCAGGTGCGGTGGGCACGGCGTTGAGCACGCGGCTCTGGACGGTGGACTTCTCGATGTTCGTGGCGCTGGTGGTGCGCAGGTAGTACGTGGTCTTGAGGCCGCGCACCCAGGCCAGCATGTAGGTGTCGTGCAGCTTCTTGCCCGAGGCGCCGGCCATGTAGATGTTCAGGCTCTGGGCCTGGTCGATCCACTTCTGGCGGCGCGAGGCGGCTTCCACCAGCCACTGGGGCTCGACCTCGAACGCGGTGGCGTAGAGGTTCTTGATCTCCTGGGGCACGCGGTCGATGGCGCGCAGCGAGCCGTCGAAGTGCTTGAGGTCCATGACCATCACGTCGTCCCACAGGCCCAGGCGCTTGAGGTCGCGCACCAGGTACTGGTTGATGACGGTGAACTCGCCCGACAGGTTGGATTTGACCGACAGGTTGCCGAACGAGGGCTCGATCGAGGCATCCACGCCCACGATGTTGGAGATGGTGGCGGTGGGAGCGATGGCCACGCAGTTGGAGTTGCGCATGCCGTCCCTGGCGATCTTGGCGCGCAGCGCATCCCAGTCCAGCTGGGCCGAGCGGTCCACTTCCACATAGCCGCCGCGGGCCTTTTCCAGCAGCTTCAGGGTGTCGGGAGGCAGGATGCCCTGGTCCCACAGCGAGCCCTTGAAGCTGGAGTAGGTGCCGCGCTCCTTGGCCAGCTCGGTCGATGCCCAGTAGGCGTAGTAGCAGATGGCTTCCATGGACTGGTCGGCGAACTCCACGGCGCCCTGGCTGGCGTAGGCAGTGCGCATTTCATACAGCGCATCCTGGAAGCCCATCAGGCCCAGGCCCACGGGGCGGTGGCGCAGGTTGGAGTCGCGCGCCTTGTTCACGGCGTAGTAGTTGATGTCGATCACGTTGTCCAGCATGCGCATGGCCGTGTTCACGGTCTTGCGCAGCTTGTCGTGGTCCAGCATCTTGACGGCGACGCCGTTGGCATCCACGCCTTCCTTGATGTGGCGCGACAGGTTGACCGAGCCCAGGTTGCAGACCGCGGTTTCGGTGTCGCTGGTGTTGAGCGTGATCTCGGTGCACAGGTTGGACGAGTGCACCACGCCCACGTGCTGCTGGGGCGAGCGGATGTTGCAGGGGTCCTTGAACGTGATCCAGGGGTGGCCGGTCTCGAACAGCATCGAGAGCATCTTGCGCCACATGTCCACGGCCGGCACGCGCTTGAACAGCTTGAGCTCGCCGCTTTCGGTCTTGGCTTCGTAGGCGGTGTAGGCCTTCTCGAAGGCTTCGCCGTAGAGGTCGTGCAGGTCGGGGCAGTCCGCGGGCGAGAACAGGGTCCACTGGCCCTTTTCCATCACGCGCTTCATGAACAGGTCGGGAATCCAGTTGGCCGTGTTCATGTCGTGCGTGCGGCGGCGGTCGTCGCCGGTGTTCTTGCGCAGCTCGAGGAATTCCTCGATGTCCAGGTGCCAGGTTTCCAGGTACGTGCAGACCGCGCCCTTGCGCTTGCCGCCCTGGTTCACGGCCACGGCCGTGTCGTTGACCACCTTGAGGAAAGGCACCACGCCCTGCGATTCGCCGTTCGTGCCCTTGATGCGCGAGCCCAGTGCGCGCACGCGCGTCCAGTCGTTGCCCAGGCCGCCCGCGAACTTGGACAGCAGCGCGTTTTCCTTGATCGATTCGTAGATGCCGTCCAGGTCGTCGGGCACGGTGGTCAGGTAGCAGGACGACAGCTGCGAGCGCAGCGTGCCGCTGTTGAACAGCGTGGGCGTGGACGACATGAAGTCGAACGAGGACAGCAGTTCGTAGAACTCGATGGCGCGCGCATTGCGGTCGTCCTCATTGAGCGCCAGGCCCATGGCCACGCGCATGAAGAAGGACTGGGGCAGCTCGATGCGCGTCTTCTTGACGTGCAGGAAGTAGCGGTCGTACAGCGTCTGCAGACCCAGGTAGTCGAACTGCTGGTCGCGTTCGGCCTTGAGTGCCGCGCCCAGGCGGGGCAGGTCGAAGTTCAGCAGTTCGGGGTTGAGCAGCTCGTTGTCCACGCCCTTGCGGATGAAGCCGGGAAAGTATTCGGCATAGGCGGCCTGCATCTCGGCGGGCTGCACGTCGCGCTGCAGCACTTCGCGCACGATGGTGTGCAGCAGCAGGCGGGCCGTGACGTAGGTGTAGTCGGGATCCTTCTCGATCAGCGTGCGGGCGGCCAGGATGGCGGCCTTGTAGACCTCGGCCAGGGGCACGCCGTCGTACAGGTTGCGCAGCGTCTCGGCCACGATGGGGGCGGACTGGATGTCGGCATTGAGGTTGAGGCAGGCCGATTCGATCAGCGCCTGCAGGCGCTGCTGGTCCAGCGGCACGCGCTGGCCGTTGTCGGTCACATGCAGCGTGGGCGCGGGCTTGGCCGCGGCCGCGGCGGCAGCGGCCTCGGCGGCCTTCTTCTGCTCGGCGCGCTCCTGGTTGCGGCGGTCGCGGTACAGCACATAGGCGCGGGCCACATCGTGGTGGCCGCCGCGCATCAGGCCCAGTTCCACCTGGTCCTGGATGTCCTCGATGTGGAATGTGCCGCCTTCGGGGCGCGAGCGCAGCAGGGCGCGCACCACGCCCTCGGTCAGCTCGTTGACCATGTCGCGCACGCTGGCGGAAGCCGCGCCCTGGGCGCCGCGCACGGCCAGGAAAGCCTTGGTCAGCGCCACGGCAATCTTCTGGGGGGCAAAGGAGACCACGTCGCCGCTGCGGCGGATGACCTGGTAGTTGTCGGTCTGGGAGGAAGGGGTGGCTGCGCCGGATTGCGCGGCAGAAGACAGGGAATTCAGCGCTTCTTGCATAAGTTTCCTCTTCGGTCGGATGTGGATAAGGCAGACAGGGGCCTGCACAGGCGGCAGGCATCGAACAAACGGAATCGGCGCTCCGGTCTACACATGGTTTGCACAGGGTGTGCACAACTTGTAAACACTAGATGTAGCGTTTCGGGCGCTTTGGAACACTACCGGTAGTGTATCGCCGTTGAATCCGCGTAACCTGCTGAAACTACCAAACCGCTGTTTCGGACAGCCTCTTGACAGCCGGAACGGGCACCGCGCAGCGGCGCGCAAAATGCCGCAAACGACGTGCTGGCGCGCTTTGCCGCCCCGGCCCCGAAGCCTGGAACAGTTTGTAAAAAATCTGCGGTGTGGCGAAGAACACAACGGCAGGCCGGCCGGCATTGACAGTGGCAAGCCAAAGGCCTTTCTGCCGAGCGGGGACCGAAAGCACCCAGGGCGCGCCGGCCGCGCGCAGTCGTGCATTCAAATCAGGAGCAGTCCGCGCCGGTTGTCTGTGGATTACAGGGCCAAACCATTTGGGAATCATGGCTGGGCGGGCGATGCCAGCTCCTGGTCTGGGAGCGGCCGGCTGCCGCACGGCTTGCATCGCCCCGGGAACTCAAGGCGCAGTCCTTCAGTCCTGCCGCGGGGGAAGCTGCCAGCCGGCCGTTGTTGCATCGGCGGCCAGCTGCGCGTGCAGGTTCTGCCAGTCGAAGCCCGGCCCCGGGTCCTGCTTGCGGCCCGGCGCGATATGTTCGTGGCCGGCGATGTAGCGCACCGGGTACCGCCGGCCTATGGCCCGGCACAGCTCGGCCAGGGCCGCGTATTGCGGCGCGTCGAACTGCAGGCCTTCGAGGCCTTCGAGCTCGATGCCGATGGAGTCGTCGTTGCAGCGTTCGCGTCCGCGCCACTGCGAGACGCCGGCATGCCAGGCGCGGTCGTCGCAGCTCACGAACTGCCAGACCTCGCCTGCGCGCGTGATGAAGAAGTGCGAGGACACCTCCAGCCCGCGTATCCCCTGGTAGTAGGGGTGCGCGTCCCAGTCGAGCCGGTTGGTGAACAGCTGCTGCACGGCGCCCGTGCCGTACTCGCCGGGCGGCAGGCTGATGGAATGCACGACCACCAGGTCGATGAGCGCGCCATCGGGCCGCGGGCCGAAATTGGGCGAGGGCAGGTGCCTGGCCGTGCGCAGCCAGCCCTGCTGCCAGAGGTCGGGGTATGGAGAGGCGGCCATCTCAGTGCTCCGGCTCTGTCCGGGCAGCGTCCCCGGGCAACTGAATGCCCAGGCGTTCGATGCGGTAGCGGATCTGGCGCAGGCTGATGCCCAGGCGCGCGGCCGTGGCCGTGCGGTTGAAGCCGTTGTCCTGCAGCGCGCGGATCAGGATGGCGCGCTCCTGCTCGTCGAGCCAGGCCTGCAGGTCCGCCGGCACGGCCGTGCCCGCTTCGGCCGGGGGCACGGTCTCTGCGGGCGGCGGCGGAGGGGGTGTCAGCGAGATGGCGGCGGCTGCGGGCGGCCGGCTTTGCGGGGCGGACGGCGGCCAGGGCGCATGGGCGGCGGCCGCCAGGGTCTCGGCCGGGATGCGCAGTGGCCCGCCGTCGCCCAGCGCGATCGCGCGGTGCAGCACGTTCTCGAGCTCGCGCACATTGCCGGGCAGCGGCAGCTGGGCGATCTGCGCGATGCTGGTTGCGTCGAGCATGGGCTCGTGCAGGCCCGACTCGCGGGCCAGCTTGTGCAGCAGCGCGCGGCACAGCTCGGGCAAGTCGTCGCGGCGCTCGCGCAGCGGCGGCAGGGTGACCTCGATCACGTTGAGGCGGTAGTACAGGTCCTGGCGAAAGCGCCCGGCCTGCACATCGGCCGCCAGGTCGCGGTGGGTGGCGCTGACGATGCGCACGTCCACGGCCTCTTCCTGGGTGCTGCCCAGCGGGCGGATCCTGCGCTCCTGGATGGCGCGCAGCAGCTTGGCCTGCATGGCCAGCGGCAGGTCGCCGATCTCGTCGAGGAACAGCGTGCCGCCCTGGGCCGCCTGGAAATAGCCGGGCCGGTCCTGCGTGGCGCCGGTGTACGAGCCCTTGCGCGCGCCGAAGAATTCGGCCTCCAGCAGGTTCTCGGGAATGGCGCCGCAGTTGACGGCGACCAGCGGCCCCTGGGCGCGCTGGCTGCAGGCATGCAGGGCGCGCGCCACGAGTTCCTTGCCGGTGCCCGATTCCCCGTGCACCAGCACCGGCGCCATGCCCTTGGCCACCTTGGCGATGCGCTGCTTGACCGACTGCATGACGGCCGAAGTGCCCACCAGCATGTCCAGCGCGGCATGGCCCTGCTCGGGCAGGCCGGTGGTCAGGATGGGGCTGGCATCGGCCGAGGCCGGTGCGGCGGCAGCTGCGCTGCCCATTCCCTGGACGGCCGAGGCCACCACCTGCCGGAACTGCTTGAGGTCCACGGGCTTGGTCAGGTAGTCGAAGGCGCCGGCGCGCAGCGCGCCCACGGCGTTCTCGGCCGAGCCGTAGGCCGTGATCACGATGCAGCGCTCGCGGCGCTGCTGCTCGCGCAGCTGCTGCAGGATCTCCAGGCCCATGCCGTCGGGCAGGCGCATGTCGGAGATCACCACGTCGAAGCGGCACGAGCGCAGCAGCTCGTGCGCCTCCTGCACGCAGGAGGCGGTTTCCACGCGGTAGCCTTCGCGCAGCAGGCTCAGCTCGTAGAGCGTGCGCAGATCGGGTTCGTCGTCGACCACGAGAATGGAGGCGGTGGGCAAGGAGGTCACGGGTCTACACCACAATCGAATCAAACAGGGAGGCGGCGGCCGGTGCGCCCGCGCTGCTGCGGAATATCACCGTGAACGCATTGCCCTCCACCATGCCGCGCGCCGTCGGGCGCGCCAGGCGCTGGTAGCCGATGCTGGCGCCGTAGCGCTCGCACAGCTCGCGGCATATGTACAGGCCCAGGCCGCTGGAGCGGCTCTGGGAGGAGAAAAAGGGCTCGAACAGGTGCCGCTGGACGCTGGACTCCAGCGGTGCACCGTCGCTCCAGACCTGCAACCAGGGCTGGTTGCCGGTCATGGCCGAGCCCTGGCTGGTGATCACCTGCAGGCTGGCGGCATCCTGCGTGCCGCTGCGGTGGCGCTGGGCATTGTCCAGCAGATTGACGAGGATGCGGCGCAGATGCTCCTCGTCGAAGACGATGGTGTGCCGCGCGGCATCCAGATGCAGCTGCAGGCCGCGCAGCGGGGCGGCCTGGGCCTGCCATTCGCCGCAGCACAGCGCCGTGTGGTGGTCCAGCGCCAGGGCCTGGCCCATGGCCTGGGGCCCGTCCTGCTGCACGCGCGCGATGTTGAGGATTTCCTCGGCGATGCGCGCCAGGCGGTCCGCGTTCTGGCCCACGATGCGGCACAGCTGCTGCTGGCCCGGGTGCTGGTTCAGGTCTTCGGACAGCAGGGCATTGGCCTGGGCAATGGCGGCCAGCGGATTGCGGATCTCATGCGCCACGGCGGCCGACATGCGGCCCATGGCGGCCAGCTTCTCGGTACGCAGCCGGGCCTCCATCTCGCGCAGATCGTGCAGAAACATCACGCACAGCGAATACGGTGCGCCCGGCGTCTGCCGGGAATCCGTGTCGGGCGCGGAAACCTCGGTGATGCGCGTGCGCAGATGCAGGCCCGTGGGTCCCTGCGGCCCGTCCACCGGCAGATGGAGGGTGGTGGACAGCGGCTTGACATGGGTGAAGCTGGCGACCACCGCCTCCTTGAGCGGTTCCCAGGCAGGCCTGGACGCCAGCGAGAAGCTCTGTGCATGGTCGGGCGGCAGGCCCAGCAGCTGCAGCGCCGCCGGGTTGACCTGCTGCACCTGCAGGCTGGGGTCGACCACCAGCACGCCGTCGGACAGACTGTCGATCACCAGCGTGTTGACCTGCTCCTGCGTCTGGGTGCGCAGGCGGTTGTACAGGGCCAGCGCGCGCTCGCGCCGCACGCGGCGGGCCAGCTCGTGGGTCAGGTAGGCCACGCCGAAATAGCCGGCGCAGGCAAAGGCCGTCTGGTAATAGGCCTGGGCGCCGCCGCCGGCAGCCGTCGTGTTCTGCCAGGACACCAGGATCAGCATCAATATGGTGACGCTGGCCGTGGTGCCGAAGGCCAGCGCCAGGCTGCCCAGCGCCGCCGAGATCAGGATGGGAATGGCCAGCAGCGCCGTGTAGTTCAGCGAGCCGGCCTGCAGCACCTGCAGCAGAAAGATGGCCGCGATGTCCACGCCGATGACGGGCAGCCATTGCAATCCGGCGCGCGGCGCCGGCAGATGCCGGCCCGCCGTCCAGCGCAGCACCAGGGTCAGTGCCAGATAGCCCAGGCACACGGCCCAGACCAGCGGCGTGACCGTGGCCTGCAGCCGTATGCCCGAGACCTGCAGCAGCACCAGCGCTGCGGCCAGCAGCACGCGCCCCGTCAGAAAGGCCTGCCACAGCCGCACGAACGGCGCGTTCAGCGTGGCATTGGCCTGGCGCGAGATCGTGACATCCAGCGGTATCACGGTCTGCGACCAGGAGGGCAGGGAGTCCTTCATGGCATCAGCGCGGCGCAAATGCGTCCCGGTGCTCGGCGCAGCAGAAGTATTGGCCGCGGGCGGCCGGCGAGGCCAGCGCATCGGCGCGCGGCAGGTGCAGGCCGCAGGTGGCGCAGGCCACCATGTCCTGCGGCGGTGCGATGGTGCGGCCGGGGCGGCCGTCGCCTTGCGCGCGCGCGGCCATCCGCGCGCGGCGGTTGCGGCGCCAGATATGGATGGCCACGGCGACCACCAGCAGAACCAGCAGGTATTTCATTGGGGCTGACACAAACAGGAAGGCAGAAAAAGCATGTCCGCAGGGGAAATGCCTTGCCGGGGCGGCACCGGTGCAAGCTCCGTCATGCGGCCCGCCCCAGCAGCACTTCCATCACGAAGCGCGAGCCCGCGTAGGCCAGCAGCAGCAGGATGGCGCCCGCATACAGCACGCGCACGGCGCTCTGGCCGCGCCAGCCGAAGCGTTCGCGCCCGACCAGGAGTACGGCAAAGGTGAGCCAGGACAGCAGCGAGAACACCGATTTGTGGTTCCATACCCAGGCCTTGCCGTAGAGCTGCTCGCCGAACAGCCAGCCGGCGGCCAGCGTGGCGGTCAGCAGAGCGAAGCCGGCGCCCACGAAGCGGAAGGTCAGCCGCTCCAGCGTCAGCAGCGGCAGGCCGCCGTCCTGGCTGCCGCCATGGCGCATCTGGCGCTCGGCGCGGTTCATGAGCGCCGCGTGCACCACCGCCGCGGCAAACAGGCCGTAGGAGGCGATGCCCAGGGCCAGGTGCAGCGGCAGCCACGGGGAGGCATCGACATGCAGCGGCGTGCCCGGGAACAGCGCGGCCAGCAGCACGGCCATGCTGCCCAGTGCGGCCAGCAGCAGGCGCGAGCGCAGCTGGGGATACAGCTGCTGCTCCACGGCATACACCGTGAGCACCAGCCAGGCGGTGATGGACAGCGCCGGCGCAAAGCCGAAGCGCGGCATCTCGCCCAGCCAGGCCCAGGCCAGCGTCAGCGCGTGCAGCGCCCAGGCCAGCCGCAGGCAGATCCGGGCGCCGGCCTCCTGCATGCGGCGCGCGGCCAGTGCGGGAATGGCATAGGCAATGGCTGCCGCAATGGTCAGGGCCCAGCCCACGGGGCTGGTACCGGCAGCGGAAAAAGGCAGGGAGAGCATGTTCTCTATGATAAGTCCCCGCCTTCGGGGCTAACTGCGGAGATGCCGGCTTTTGCCCCGGCTTTGCGGGCGCTGCCGGCATGCTGCAAGCCGCAGGCGGGCCTGCATGCGGACCGCCATCCCTGCAGGGCGGGAATGGGTGCAGCGGGTAAAATACCCGCTTTCAGGCCGGATGCCTGGCGCGGCCATGATTCGCGCCGGTCCGGCCCCGCACCCGGTGCGGCGGCTGCCGCCGGCGCCGGCCGGGCAGGCGGCTGCGCCTGCGCATATACAACCCTTCAACGTTCCCGCTTATGGCCTCCGCTCTGACCGAAAAACTCTCGCGCCTCGTCAAGGAGATGCGCGGCCAGGCCCGCATCACCGAATCCAACGTGCAGGACATGCTGCGCGAGGTGCGCATGGCCCTGCTCGAGGCCGACGTGGCCCTGCCCGTGGTGCGCGACTTCATCGCCCGCGTCAAGGAAAAGGCGCTGGGCCATGAAGTGCTGGGCTCGCTGCAGCCCGGCCAGGTGCTGGTGTCCATCGTCAACAAGGAACTCGCTGCCACCATGGGCGAGGGCGTGGCCGACATCAACCTCAATGCCCAGCCGCCGGCCGTCATCCTGATGGCCGGCCTGCAGGGCGCGGGCAAGACCACGACCACGGCCAAGCTGGCCAAGCACCTGGTCGAAAAGCGCAAGAAGAAGGTGCTCACGGTCTCGGGCGACGTGTACCGCCCCGCGGCCATCGAGCAGCTCAAGACCGTGACGGCCCAGGCCGGCGCCGAGTGGTTCCCGTCCACGCCCGACCAGAAGCCCCACGACATCGCCGTGGCGGCAATCGACTACGCGAAGAAGCACTTCTTCGACGTGCTGCTGGTGGACACGGCCGGCCGCCTGGCCATCGACGAGCTGCTGATGGCCGAAATCAAGGACCTGCACGCCACGCTCAAGCCCGTCGAAACCCTGTTCGTGGTCGATGCCATGCAGGGCCAGGACGCGGTCAACACGGCCAAGGCCTTCAAGGAAGCGCTGCCGCTGACCGGCATTGTCCTGACCAAGCTCGACGGCGACTCGCGCGGCGGCGCCGCGCTGTCGGTGCGCCAGATCACGGGCGCGCCCATCAAGTTCGCGGGCGTTTCGGAAAAGATCGACGGCCTGGAGGTCTTCGATGCCAATCGCCATGCGCAGCGCGTGCTGGGCATGGGCGACATCGTGGCCCTGGTCGAGCAGGTCACCAAGGGCGTGGACATGGAAGCCGCGCAGAAGATGGCCGAGAAGCTCAAGAGCGGCGACGGCTTCGACCTCAACGACTTCCTGGCCCAGCTGCAGCAGATGAAGCAGATGGGTGGCCTTTCGACGCTGATGGACAAGCTGCCCGCCGAACTCGCGGGCAAGGCCGGCCAGGTGGACATGGACAAGGCCGAGCGCGAGATCAAGCGCAAGGAAGGCATCATCTGCTCGATGACGCTCAAGGAACGCAAGAACCCCGCCATCATCAAGGCCACGCGCAAGAAGCGCATCGCCGACGGCGCCGGCGTGCAGGTGCAGGAAGTCAACCGCCTGCTCAAGGAGTTCGAGCAGATGCAGGGCATGATGAAGAAGTTCAAAGGCGGCGGCCTGATGAAGATGATGAAGAAGATGGGCGGCATGAAAGCCATGAAGGGCATGATGGGCGGCGGCATGCCCAAGCTGCCGTTCTGATCGGCCCCGGGCCTTTGCGGCTCCCATCCAGCGCTCTCTTGCAGAGCGCTTTTTTCATGCCGGTGCTGTCTGAAAAGTGAGCGGATAGCGCTGGCAGGCATTGGCTTTTGCAGCGATTTCACCGCAGATGCGACGGTTGCGTGGCGCGGGCAGCTCACTTTTTTGTAAAGATCGGCCGCGAAGACTGGAGCCGGGCGCCGGTTTCTGAGAACATCCATCCCCATGAAAGTACAAGCCTGGACTTCCATGGACGGCGCGGCCCGGCCCGCGGACCGAAGCCGGCGCCATTGCGCGCTGATGCTGGCCGGCTCGCTGGTGGCGGCGCTGGCCGGCTGCTCCTCGGCGCCCAGAAGCCGTCCGGGGCCGGGCGCCCCGGGCGGTTCCGTCCGCCCGGTGGCCGCCCTGAACCTGGCCGAGGACCTGCGCGAGGCGCTGCTGGCACGCACCATGCTGGTGGTCAATACGCCCTATACCTATGGCGGCAATTCGCCCGAGGGGGGCTTCGACTGCAGCGGCCTGATCCAGTGGGCCGTGGGCGGCATCACCGCGGCGCGCCTGCCGCGCACCACCTCCCAATGGGCGCAGGTCAGCAATCCCGTCGACGGGCGGGACCTGCAGCGCGGCGACTTCGTGTTCTTCAACACCCTGGGCGGGCGCTATTCGCACATGGGCATTTTTGTCGGCAACGGCCAGTTCGTGCACGCGCCGTCCAGCGGCGGCACGGTGCAACGCGTGCGCATGGACAACGTCTATTTCGCCAGGCGCTTTACCGAGGCGCGCAGCATCTTTGCCTGATACGGTGCAGGTAAAACAACCCAGGGACTGCTTGCCGTTCCTTGGTTTTTGATAGCGGCTTACGCTTCCGGTGCCATGGGGGCCAGGGCATGCCTGTGCAGTGGATAGAGGCCGTGCCGGCGGCGCCGGGACTCGCCCCGGCTGGCGGCCTATTCTTCTTGCTGCGCGGCAAGAAGGGAATTCGGCGGCCGCGCCGAGCCCCGGCCTCTGCTGCTAGCCTCTGTTGCTAGCTGCATAGCACTAAGCTAGGTTGCAGCCGCGTGGGCAGGCAGGGCCTGCGCCGGTGCATCCGACGCATCCAGCACCAGGCGCCAGTCCATGGCATGCCAAGGATGCCGGGGATCGGCCACCCATTGCGCCACTTCCTCCTCGCCGACGGCCTTGCCCAGCACATCGGCGCGGCCCTGGGCGATCCATTGCCGGCGGCCCCGGGCATAGGCGGTGCCGAACTCCAGCCAGCTGCCAAAGCATTGCTGGGCGCGGCGGGCGTTGAGCAGCAGCACCTGCTTGTGCAGGTCCTCCTGCAGCCAGCTGAGCAGAAAGGCGCAGCGCACATAGAAGGCCGCACGCGCGCAGGCAAAGGCCATGGCGGCGCGTGGATCGTCGCCGGGGTGGAGCTTTTGCAGGTCCTGCATGAACCAGCGCTGGCGCAGCAGATCGGGCAGCTGCCTGGCGATGCTGGCATCGTCCAGGTCGGTGCGCATGCCCAGGTGGTGCAGCACCATGGGACGCAGCTGGGCCGCGAGGGTCTCATCGGCGCCCGAGAGATGGCTGTCCGCAAAGCCGCCCTGGATGCTGTGGAAGGCCATGGGGTGGGCCAGGGCCAGCGCCCAGTTCAGGGCATCGTTGCCTGTGCTGTAGCTGGAGACATCGCCACGGTGCCGGGCTTCCTTGACCCTGCGCCAGCTCCTGCGCACGATCCAGAACAGACCCAGCAGGGCCAGCAAGCCGAGCAGCCAGTGGATGCGTCCCAGCACATAGACCAGCGCCCAGGGCAGTGCCAGGAAGAAGAGCTTGCGGATCATGGTGCGGCTGTCCTCGCGCGGCGTCTGGCCAGGTCCAGCGCCTGATGCAGCGCAGCGCTCTTGGGCATGCGGTCGATGACGGCAGCTTCCACGCTGTCCTTGCGCGCCGCCACCATCCATTGCATGAAGGGCGAGCACAGGTCCAGCTGCGGCAGCAGCAACGGATGCTGCGTCAGCAGCCACAGCTGCTCGGCCTCGGTACGCATCTCGGCCACGGCGCACCAGGGGGCCGTTTCCCGGCCGGCCAGCAGGTGGTCGGGACGGCGCACAATGCCCATGGCCAGCGCGTCGGGCGGCACTTCGCTGTTGAGCGGCAGGTGATTGAGCAGGGCCACCACGTCGGGCACGTAGCGCGCGATCGGCGGCCGGTTCTGCTTGCCCTTGATCTGCTCGACCTGCAGGCTGCCGTCCTTTTGCACAAAGGCATTGACGGTGATGCGCGGCTGGGCCTGCCCCGTGCGGTAGCTGAACAGCCGCATGCGGCCTGCTTCGCAGGCCTCGGCGTAGTGCTCGCCGTAGCCGCCGGAAAGGCTTCTGGCGTCGGCAAACTGGCCCACGCAGTGGCCCATCATCCGGCTTTCATAGGCCATTTCCTGGCGCAGCCGGGGGCTCTTGCCGTCGAACTCCACGAAAGTGCCCAGCTGGCCGCGCAGCAGGCCGTGCACGGCGTCCGGCGCATGCTCGACCCAGCCGCTGGCGCGCTTTTTCTCGAAGGCCAGATGCTCCAGCGTCCAGCGCGCCAGGGCCTGGGGGCAGTTCACGCGCTGCAGCTTGCCTTCCAGCGATGTGCCCTTGCGCGTGGACAGGAATTCGACCAGCCGTGCTTCCAGCGCCAGCACCGCCGGCGCGTCGGGGTCCACCCACCAGAGCTCGGGCAGGTCGAAGCCGCGGGACTTCTTTTCCAGGCGCTCCAGCGCCCAGGCCGGCGCGGGCTCGCGGCCCAGCAGGGCCTGCAGTGCCGCTGCATCGGCAATGCGCTGCACGGTGGGCGTGGCGGCATCCGCGTCGGCCTGCACATTGCCGACCACATGGCGGTAGAAATGGTTGCCCAGCCAGGCCGCGATTTCGGGCGCGTCGCCGCGCTGCTCGCTGCGTTCGCGGATGCGCGCCTTGATCCGGGGCGCATTGACCACGTCGCGTGCCTTGTAGGCATTGGCCGCGGCCGGCGGGCCGGCACGCGGGGCCTGCCGCGCTTCGGTACCGGAAAGTATCTGGCTCACCAGAATTTCCACCAGGGTTTGTCGCCCGATGCCGCCTGTTGCGGCTGCAGGCCCTGTGCCTCGGTCAGCTTGCGCTCGGCCTTTTCCAGGCCGTCCTGCGACATGCGGGCTTCGGCTTCGTTGTCGTTGCCCAGCGCGAAACTGCGCTTGGCGTTGCGGCCCAGGTAGGTCGCGGACTCGCGGTGCAGGGCCACGGCTTCTTCGAGGTGCTCTGGGTAGGCCTCGAGCGCGCCGGCCAGGCGCCGCAGCGGATAGCTGTCCTGCAGGGCGCGCACTTCTTCCTGGTGGGCGCGCAGGCGCGGCAGCACCAGCTCGGGCCGGAAGACCGAGAAGAAGTCCAGCAGCGACATCATGGTGGCCAGATAGTCGCGGCGCTCCTGGCGCTGCTCGTCTTCATCGAGTTCGTCATACCACTCGTCCAGGCGCTCGAGCCAGATGCTGATCTCGTCGCCGCGGTCGAGCTTGTACAGCGACAGCGCGACGGTAGGGAAGTAGCGCGGCGGTTCATGGCGGCTGTAGCCGTGCTCCCGTGCGAAGTGCCACAGCTGCTCGGCTTCGGCAATGATGCCGGCGTCGTCGTCGCGGCCGTTCGCGCACCACCACAGGCCGTCATGGTGTTCGGCGAACGGGCTGCTGGCCAGGCCCTTGCGGTGCAGGGCCTCGGCCTCGTCCCAGCGCTCGGCGTTGCGGTACTTGATGGCCAGGTTGTTGCACAGCATGGAATACACATGCAGGTCGGCATCCTTGTAGCGGCCCTGGCCCGTGGCCCAGAAGTGCTCGAAGCGCGCCAGGCCTTCCTCGTAGTAGCGCACGACCAGCGGCTCGCGCACCTCGTCGGACGGCACCTTCTTTTTGCCGCCCATCAGGGGCGCCAGGTCGTCCGCGTCGTCCAGCACCACGCCGGCCGCATAGCACCAGTGGCCGCCATGGGCTTCGGGGAAGGGACGGGCCAGGGCCTCCTCCAGCGGCAAGGCCGCAAAGCGCGCGGCCCAGAGAGTGGGCAGCTTGTCGCTGTCGGCCCACTCGGGATGGCGACCCACCGATTGCTCCAGCAGCGGCAGGGCCTGCGCCATCTGGCGCTTGGCAGCCAGGCGCATGCCTTCGATCAGCGCCAGCACGGGGTGGTCGGGAGTGCCGGTGCGCACGCGCTCCAGATAGTGTGTGGCCGGCTGGGGCGGCATGTCCTCCTGTGCCAGCAGCTGGCGCATGTCTTCGTCGATCTGTGCCCAGGCGAGGATCAGCGCCCAGGTGTCGGCATGGGCCGCGTCCTGGTCCACCAGCTCCAGCGCCAGCCGGTAGCCGGCCTCGGCCGAGCCGGGGCGCGAGTGGATCACGCTTTCGAGCGCGATGGCCGCGGCCTCGTCCAGGCGGCCGGCCTCGCGCAGCCAGTACATCACGCGCGCGGAGAACGGGTCGCCGGAGTCGTCGGTCAGGCCGAAGCGTCCCTGGGGGGCAAGCTGCAGCGCGGCCTCGCGCTGGCCCATCTGGTCGCAGGCCAGCGCCTGCAGGCGCGCGATCTTGACCTTCCGGTGGGCTTTGACCGCCTGCGACGGTGCCGGATCCTCGGTGCGCGCCAGGTACTGCTCGCAGGCCATGAACAGCGCAGGAATGCTCTGCGGCGCCAGCTCCAGGATGCGGTAGCCCAGGTAGATCCAGCGCTCGAAGTCGGCGGACTGGTCGGCGCCGGCATCGCGCAGCGTGTTGATCGCGGCCTGGACATGGCGCACGGCCGCGTTCGATGCCTCGGCAGGATCGCGCTTGCATGCAATCTCGGCCCGGCGCACGCAGGCCATGGCATCGCCGAACGCATGCTCTGCGGCCTGTTCGGGATCGGTTTTCTCGTGGGCGCGGCGCAGGTCCAAGCCTTGCTCGGCGATATCCCAGGCCTGGGCGCCGTCGGCCAGCGATTCCCAGCCCATCCAGTACATCTCGGCGTCCACATGCTCGGGCAGTTGGGCGATCTGCCGGGCCGCGGGCAGCAGCAGTTGCTGCGCGCCTGCGCGGTCGAAACGCAGGCGGCTCTGGATGTCGCTGAGCGCCAGGCGCACGGCGCTTTCGGCACGGCTTTCGGCATCCTCGGCCTGCAGCGCTGCCTCGGCATGGGCCTGCAGCAGCGCATTGGCCTGTTCGGGGCGGTTCAGCATGAACCAGAAATCGTGCAGGCGCTCCAGCTCCGCCACGCTGGCCGGGGCAAAGCTTTGCTGTTCCATCAGTTCGATGGCGGCCGCAGCGCGGTCCTGCTGGTTGATGGTGCTGCGGCCGTCGCCAGCCGGCTGTTCATCGTCGCCGTGGAGCAGTTCCTGAACCTGGTCTAGAAAAGCATGCAGGGCATCGCCCTGCAGCGCTGCGGCGTCGCGTGTTGAATTCATGGATCCTCGACAGAAAGCGGGCCTGGGCCCCGAAAAGTTTCAGATCCTAGCCGCAGCGCATGACGGTGCTTGACAGACAGCTGCGCTTTTTGCGCCGGGCCGACGTGGCCTCAGGGGGGCCGAAACGGGCTCAGGCCGCGAGCGCGCGGCGGTTCCACGGCATTTTCATGAGCAGGCGCGCCAGGCCGCAAAAGCCGGTCACGCCGGCAAACACCAGGCCGCAGCCCACGAAGCCCGGCAGCAGATAGAACCAGGGCGAGACCGCGGTGCCCAGGGCCGTGCCGACGGCCACGAGGGCGCCCGCGGCAATCTGCACCTGGCGCTGCAGCTCCAGCGGGCGCGAGGCATCGCGCCGCACGGGCAGGCCGGCCTGCTTCCAGCCGTCGAGCCCGCCTTCGAGCACATAGGCCTGGCCGCTGGTGCAGGCGGCCAGTGACGGAGCATTGAGCCGGGTGCGCTGGCCCGAGCGGCAGTGGAAGATCAGGTCCTGGCCCTGCAGCGCGGGCGCGGCCGAAGGCAGCTGGTCCATGGGAATGCTGCGCGCGGCGGCGATGTGCTCGCGTGCATGCTCGTCGGCCGGGCGGATGTCGACCAGAAGGGCGCTGCCTTGGTTCATCAGGGCCTGGGCGGCCTGGGGGGAAAGGGATTTGATCGTCATGGCGTTCCTGTCTTTCAGGGGCAGAAGATGTCCTTGAGCGTGGCAATCAGCCTGGCCACGTCGGGGTTGGCAATGCGGTAGTACAGGGTCTGGGCCTCGCGCCGGTAGGCCACCAGCCCTTCGTCGCGCATGCGCGCCAGATGCTGGGACAGGGCCGAGGGACTCAGCGCCACCTGCTCCAGCAGTGCGCCCACGGTCATTTCTTCGTGGGCCAGCAGCAGGCACAGCACCAGCAGCCGGTGCTCGTTGCCCACGGAGCGCAGCAGGGCGGCGGCCTGGGCCGCGCCTTCCTGCATGAATCTTTGCTGAGCTTCTCGGTCTTGCGGAGCCTGGTGTTGGGACATGGTTAATTTAGAAAAATCTAATTTAGTGTATTCTAAATAAACAAAGCCATTCCGGCATTGCCGATATGAATTGCCGACATGACCGATACCGCTTCCGCTTCTTCATCGCCGCGCATCCAGGCCTTCTTCGACGAGGCCACGTTCACGGTCACATACCTGGTGTCCGACCCGGGCAGCGGCGAGGCCGCCGTCATCGACCCCGTGCTGGACTACGACCACCGCAGCGGCCGGGTTTCCGCGGCCTCGGCCGACCGCGTGCTGCAGGCCATTGCAGGACAGGGACTGGCGCTGCGCTGGATCCTGGAGACCCACGCCCACGCCGACCACCTGAGCGCCGCGCCCTACCTCAAGGCGCGCACGGGGGCGCCGGTGGCCATCGGCGAACATATCCGCGAGGTGCAGGCCATCTTCGCGCCCGTGTTCCATGCCCTGGACGTGGCGGGCGACGGTCGCGAGTTCGATCGCCTGCTGCGCGACGGCGAGGTGCTGGCGCTGGGCGCGCTGCAGATCCAGGTGCTGCACACGCCAGGCCATACGCCGGCCTGCGTGTCCTACCGCGTGGGCGATGCGGTGTTCGTGGGCGACACGCTGTTCATGCCCGACTACGGCACGGCGCGGGCGGATTTTCCGGGCGGCAGCGCGCGCCAGCTCTACCGCTCCATACGGCGGCTGCTGGCGCTGCCCCCGGAAACGCGGCTCTTCCTGTGCCACGACTATCTGGCGCCGGGGCGCGAGGCCTATGCCTGGGAAACCACGGTGGCCGCGCAGCGCGCGCGCAATGTGCATGTGCACGAGGGCGTGGACGAGGACGCCTTCGTCGCGCTGCGCGAAAAGCGCGACGCCACGCTGGCCGCGCCTGCGCTGCTGCTGCCCTCGGTGCAGGTCAACATGCGCGCGGGACGGCTGCCGCCGGCCGAGGCCGACGGCATGTCCTATCTGAGGATTCCGGTGCGCCTTCCCCCGGGCATGGTGAAAATCTAGAAGGCGGCGGCGCCGGGGGGATCAGCCCCGGGTCACGACCTCGCCGCGCAGCGTATAGGCCATGGCCTCGGTGATCTTCACGTCGACGAGCTGGCCGATGAGCCGCTCGTTGCCGGGGAAGTTGACCACGCGGTTGCACTCGGTGCGGCCCATCAGCTCGCCGTTGCCGCGTTTGGAATGGCCTTCCACCAGCAGGCGCTGCACCGTGCCCACGCGCTCCTCGCTGATCTCCCTGATGTTGTGGTTGATCACGGCCTGCAGCTCCTGCAGGCGGCGCAGCTTGACCTCGTGCGGCGTGTCGTCGTGCAGGTTGGCGGCGGGCGTGCCGGGGCGGGGGCTGAAGATGAAGCTGAAGCTGTTGTCGAAGCGCACGTCTGCAATGAGCTTCATCATCTTCTGGAAGTCTTCCTCGGTCTCGCCGGGAAAGCCCACGATGAAGTCGCTGCTCATGGCCAGCTCGGGCCGGATGGCGCGCAGCTTGCGGATGGTGCTCTTGTACTCCATGGCCGTGTAGCCGCGCTTCATGGCCATCAGGATCTTGTCCGAGCCGTGCTGCACGGGCAGGTGCAGGTGGCTGACCAGCTTGGGGATCTTCGCGTAGGCCTCGATCAGGCGCGGCGTGAACTCGTTGGGGTGGCTGGTGGTGTAGCGGATGCGCTCGATGCCGGGGATCTCGGCCACGTACTCGAGCAGTAGCGCGAAGTCGGCCAGCTCGGCGGTGTCGCCCATCCTGCCCAGGTAGGCGTTCACGTTCTGGCCCAGCAGCGTGACTTCCTTCACGCCCTGGTCGGCCAGGCCGGCGACCTCGACCAGCACGTCCTCGAACGGGCGGCTGACTTCTTCGCCGCGCGTATAGGGCACGACGCAGTAGCTGCAGTACTTGGAGCAGCCTTCCATGATGGAGACGAAGGCCGAGGCGCCTTCCACGCGCGCGGGCGGCAGGTGGTCGAACTTCTCGATCTCGGGGAAGCTGATGTCCACCTGCGGCCTGGCCTTGGCGGCGCGGGCATTGAGCAGGTCGGGCAGGCGGTGCAGGGTCTGCGGGCCGAAGACCACGTCCACGTAGGGCGCGCGCTTGATGATTTCCTCGCCCTCCTGGCTGGCCACGCAGCCGCCCACGCCGATGAGCACGCCTTTTTCCTTCAGGTGCTTGAAGCGGCCGAGGTCGGAGAACACCTTCTCCTGCGCCTTCTCGCGCACCGAGCAGGTGTTGAACAGGATAAGGTCGGCCTGCTCCGGATCGTCGGTGGACTCGTAGCCCTGGGCCGCGCCCAGCACGTCGGCCATCTTGTCCGAGTCGTACTCGTTCATCTGGCAGCCGAAGGTTTTGATGAAGACTTTCTTGCTCATGGGGAACACTCGTTCTGTGACGGGCCCGCCGCGGCGGCAGGCTCAAAAGCCATAGCTGTTGGCGCAAGCATGGCCTTGGGTTGATGGTTAGATGACAGCCAGATGCTTGCGTTGCAAGCGCTGGTTGCTTTGAAATCGGTAGCGCCGAACAGGCCGGCCGGCAGCGTTCAGGAGCCGAACAGGCCGCGCAGCAGGCCGGGCTTGGTGCTCGCGGGCTTGTACTTCTCGATTTCGGCGGGCGTCAGGATCCAGGCCGTGTGCAGCCACTGGGTCTGCGGCTCGACCACATAGCCCACGGCCAGTTTCTGGCCCTGGTAGTTGCTGGCGAAGACCAGCGTGCGCTCGGGGCTGAACAGGCGAAAGCCGGGCGTGGTGCGGATGGTCTCGCCGTTGAGCGTGACTTCGGGGAAGTTGCTGACGACCAGTTCGCCGAACTGGGCGTTGGGCGGGAAGTTGCGCGTCTCGTCCGACGGCAGTCCCTGGGCCAGCACGGTGCCGGCGGCGGCAGCCATGGCGGCCAGCAGCGCGGCAGCGCACAGGCGGCGGCCTGCGGACAATGGGGTTTTGCAGCGGTTCATGGTGTATATCCAGAGGCTGGTGGCGGAAAGGCTGCGATTTTACGGGCCCGGCCGCGGGGCAGGACGGCACTCAGGCATTGCGGCCCGGCGCATAGAGCACGGCGCGGGGGCTGCGGCACAGGCCCCAGAAGCGCAGGCCCGTGAGTTCGGCCATGCGCACGCCCATGGACGTGGGGGCGGAAATCGTGGCCAGGGCCGCGATGCCGACCTTGGCGCATTTGCGCACCAGCTCGTGGCTGCCGCGGCTGGACAGCAGCACGAAGCCGGGCTGATGGAGGCGCCCGGTGCGCGCCAGCCGTCCCACGAGCTTGTCCAGCGCATTGTGGCGGCCCACGTCCTCGAGCACGTCGGTGACCTCGCCATCCAGCGTGGCCCAGCCGGCCGCATGGACGGCGCCGGCTTCGGCGTTGAGGAGCTGGCGCGGCGGCAGCGCGTCCATGGCCTTGAGCACGGTGGCGGCATCGACCTGATCCAGCCAGCCGTGCGCGGGCAGGGGATCGAACGACAGGTCCAGCGCTGCGAAGCTTTCGACGCCGCAGACGCCGCAGCCCGTGCGTCCCGTCATGCTGCGGCGCCGGTCCTTGAGGCGGGCAAAGCAGCGCGAGGCGATCTCGATCTGCACTTCCAGCCCGTCCATGCCTTCGGGCAGGCCGGCGGCCGCCGCGGCCACGGGCGCGACCTCGATGCCGTAGCAGTCGGCCGGCCGGTCGATGATGCCCTCGGTCAGCGCAAAGCCCAGCGCGAAATCGGCCGCGTCGGTGGGCGAGCCCATCATCACCGCATGCGAGATGCCGTTGAAGACCAGCGCGACCGGCACCTCGCTGGCCAGCGTGCGATCCTGGGCCTGCCACTGGCCGGCGTCGTGGAACTCCACGGCATGGCGCTGCAGGGGCTGCAGCGATTGCGGGTGAGGCAGGGGGCAGGTCGGCGCGGTCATGGGGGGGATGATAGTGATGCCAGAGACCAAGCCCGGGCAAAACTGGCATGCACCAGGCGAGGGACAGCGAGCAAGGGCCTGGGCGGCCCGCCGCCCCGCAGCGAAGCTGTCGCCCCCTTCCAGGGGGAAGCGCGAACCGCCCAGGGGGTCAATCCAATAGCGCCATGCCCTTGATCTGCGCGAACACCTGCATGCCCACCTGCAGTTCCAGGGCCTGGGCCGAATGCCGGCTCAGGCGCGCCAGCAGCCGCGTGCCGCCTTGCGCGGCGGAGTGCGCAGGGCGGCCGGCCTGCAGAGAGACCATGACCTGGCCCGGACCGTCCTCGCGCATGCCCAGGATGGAGACCGGCAGGATGTTGAGAATGCTGGTGCCCTCGGGGCGGGACAGGCTCAGGCTCACGTCGCGCGCCTGCACGCGCAGCTGCACCAGGGTACCCACGGCACGCGGCCGGTTCATGACCAGCAGCAGCTTGCCGCCGTCGAATTCCAGCGTGCTCAGGCAGTCGCCGGTGTCATGCGACTGTACCCGGGCCTGGACCACGGCGGCGGCCAGGTCGCCCTGTGCCAGCGGCAGGTCCAGGCTGGACAGCAGCTCGGTCACCGCCCCCTGGGCCACCACCTGGCCCGCGCGCAGCAGCACCATGTGCTGGGCCAGGCGCGCGACCTCGTCCATGGAGTGGCTCACATAGACGATGGGAATCAGCAGGCTGCGCTGCAGCTGCTCCAGATACGGCAGGACCTCGGCCTTGCGCTGGGCATCCAGCGCGGCCAGCGGCTCGTCCATCAGCAGCACTTCGGGGCTGGTGGCCAGCGCCCGCGCAATGGCCACGCGCTGGCGCTCGCCGCCCGACAACGTGGCCGGCATGCGCTCCAGCAGATGGCCTATGCCCAGCAGCTCCACGGCGCGCTCGTGCGGGACCTTGCGGCGCTCCGCGGGCGTGCGCCGCAGCCCGTAGGCGATGTTCCCCTGCACCGACAGATGGGCGAACAGGCTGGCCTCCTGGAACACATAGCCCAGCGCGCGGCGGTGCGTGGGCAGCCACTGCTTTTGCGCATCGTCCTGCCACACCGTCTGGTTGACGGCCACGCGGCCGCGGGCGCGCTCCAGGCCGGCCAGGCTACGCAGGCAGGTGGTCTTGCCGCAGCCCGAAGGGCCGAACAGCGCGGTCACGCCGCGGCCGGGCAATTGCAGGTCCACGTCCAGCGCGAAGTCGGCGCGCGTGAGTTGGAGGCGCGCTTCAATCATGGGTCGAGGATTTTTTGCCGCCGTGCCGTCCCGGGGCCCAAAGAGGTCCCCTTGGGGCGCCTCGGCTGCACGTCGGTAGAGCAAGCGTGAGGATCATTTTTTGGGCTGGAGCCAGTTGAGCGCCAGCAATACCAGGAACGAGAAGGCCACCATGCCCGCGGCCAGCAGGTGGGCGTGGCCGTACTCCATGGCTTCCACATGGTCGTAGATCTGCACCGAGACCACGCGCGTGACGCCGGGAATGTTGCCGCCCAGCATGAGCACCACGCCGAACTCGCCCACGGTGTGGGCAAAGGTCAGCACGGCGGCCGCGATGAAGCCGGGCCGGGCCAGCGGCAGGGCCACGGTGAAGAAGCGGTCCAGCGGGCTGGCGCCCAGGCTGGCCGCGGCTTCCAGCGGGCGCGGGCCCAGGGCCTCGAAGGCGCGCTGCAGCGGCTGCACCGTAAACGGCATGGAATAGATCAGAGAGCCCAGGACCAGGCCCGCAAACGTGAAAGGCAGCTGGCCCAGGCCCAGCGCCTGCGTGAGCTGGCCTATGGGGCCGTTGGGCCCCAGGGTGACCAGCAGGTAAAAGCCGATCACCGTGGGCGGCAGCACCAGCGGCAGGGCCACCACGGCGCCGATGGGGCCGGACCAGCGCGAGCGCGTATGCGCGAGCCACCAGGCCAGCGGCGTGCACAGCACCATGAGCAGCAGGGTGGTCACGCCCGCGAGCTTGAGCGTGAGCCAGATGGCGGCGTAGTCTTCGGCGTTCAGTTCCATGGCGCGAAAAAAGAGGGCCTGCGCCGGCACCCCGGGCAGGGCGCCGGCGCAGGTTCTCCACAGTGGGCCGTGCCAGCATATACGGCACGGCCGGAAAAAACAGCAAAGCTATGCTTTCGGTAGCGGCTGGCGCCTGCTGCATCCTCAATAGAACGATGCAGAAGGCGCAAATGCTTGCAGGACAGGCGTCAGAAGCTATAGCCGTAGGAGCGGATGATCTCGTGGGCCTTGTCGCTGCGCAAATACTTCATCAGGGCGGCGGCGGCCTCGTTGTCCTTGGCCGGGTTCAGCAGGATGGCGTCCTGGCGTATGGGCTCGTGCATGCTGGCGGGTACCTGCCAGGCCGAACCCTCGCGGATCCTGCCGTTTTCCATCACCTGCGACAGCGCCACAAAGCCCAGCTGGGCATTGCCGGTGGCCGCGAACTGGTAGGTCTGGGCGATGTTCTCGCCCATCACCACCTTGGTCTGTACCTGCGCCGCCAGGCCCAGCTTGTTCAGCACTTCCATGGCCGCCGTGCCGTAGGGTGCCAGCTTGGGGTTGGCGATGGCGATGTGCCGGTAGTCGCCGCTCCTGAGCACCTCGCCCTTGTCGTCCACGTAGCCGGCCCTGGGGCTCCACAGCACCAGCGTGCCGATGGCATAGGTGAAGCGCGAGGCGGCCACGCCCTTGCCTTCCCGGGCGATCTTCTCGGGCGTGGTGTCGTCGGCAGCCAGCAGGATGCCGAACGGCGCGCCGTTGGCGATCTGGGCGTAGAACTTGCCCGTGGCACCGAAGGACAGCTCGGCCTTGTGGCCCGTGTCCTTCTCGAACTCGGCGGCGATCTTCTTCATGGGCGCCGTGAAGTTGGCGGCCACGGCCACCGACACCTCGGCGGCCCGCGCCTGCGCGGCCCACAGGCCCATGGCGGCCGCCGCTGCCACGGCGGCATGGCGGGCCAGCGGGAAGGACAGGCGAGAAGAGCGGAACGAAGCGGCGGCAGTCTGGTGCATGGATGTATCGCTATTCATTAATGGAATAGCGAAGTGTAGCCGAGTGTCCGCATCAATTCGCAAGGGCCGCATGAGGAAATGCCCGGGCAGGGCATGATGGCGCCTATGTCAGATTCCGATCAAATCGAAGAACAGCACGGCCAGACGTGCGCAGAACATGAAGAGGCGCCCGCCGCCACGGGCAGCCTGACGACCCGCTCGCTGTCGCAGGCTTTGGGCTACGACATGGCGGACCGCCGCATCGCCATCCTGCGCGGCATCGCGCAAAGCGGCTCCATCTCCCAGGCCGCGCGCGATGTGGGCGTGAGCTACAAGGCCGCCTGGCAGGCCATCGATACCCTGACCAACCTCGCCGGCGTGGCGCTGGTGGAGCGCAGCGTGGGCGGCGCCGGCGGCGGCGGCGCCCAGATCACGGCGGCCGGCGAAGCCCTGCTGCGCACGGCCGAGACCATGGAGCGCGTGCGCGCCGAAGTGCTGCAGCGCCTGCAGGCCGAAAACGGCGGCGGTGCTGCCGCGGTCCCCGTGGCGGCCAATCTGGGGCTGCTGACCAGCATGCGCAACCAGTGGGCCTGCACGGTGCTCAAGGTGGAGTCGCTGGGCGGGCAGATCCGCGTCTGGCTGCGCGCCGCGGCCGATGCCGGCGCCGACTGGACGATTGCCGCGCGCATCACGCCCGAAAGCTACGAGCTGCTGGGCCTGTCGCCGGGCGCGCCGGTGCTGGCGCTATGCAAGGCCACGGCCGTCAAGGTCTGGCTGGGCCAGGAGAGGCCCGGCCGGGAGGGGCCCGCCGGTTCCAGCCATTCCGTCAACCTCTGGCCCGCCACGGTGCAGCGCGCCACCTATGGCGCGGTTTCGGTGGCCGAGGAAAGCACGGCCAGCGACGAGGCCATCTGCCGCCTCAACTGGGGCGCCCAGATCGTGGGCTTTGCGCCTGCGATGAGCGGCCTGGTGGCGGACGACCATGTGTGGCTGGAAGTGCCCGAATCGGCCGTGGTCGTGGCCGTGGCGTCGGCTTGAGGTTCCGGCCCTCGAGGCGGGCATGAGCCAGGGCCGGGACGGCGAGCCGGGGCCTGCGCCGGCCGCGCCGTCCTGCCGCGAAGCGGCACGGGCGCTCAGTCCACCTTCAGGCCGATTTCCTTGATCAGCGGCGCGAAGCGCGCGCGCTCCTTGGCGTGGTGGTCCACGAAGTCCTGGCGGCTCATGCGCGGCTCGGGCGTGGCGCCCAGGCCCTGGATCACCTCGACCACGTTCTTTTGCTCCAGCGCCTTGAGCACGCTGGCGCGCACGGCTTCCACCACGGGCGCGGGCGTGCCCGCCGGCGCGTAGACGCCGAACAGGGTGTCGGCATCGAAGCCCGGCAGGCCGCTTTCGGCCAGCGTGGGCACCTTGGGGTACAGCGGCGAGCGGTGCGGGCTGCCGATGGCCAGCAGCTTGAGCTTGCCGGCCTCGACCTGCTTGAGGCCCGGGCCCGGATCGAACCAGTACTGCAGCTGGCCGCTGAGCACGTCGGTCAGCGCCGGGCCGGCGCCCTTGTACGGCACGTGGATGGCATCGACCTTGGCCGCGCGCTTGAACATCTCGCCGGCCAGGTGGGGCGAGCTGCCCGGGCCCGGCGAGCCGTAGGACAGCTTGCCCGGATGGGCCTGCAGGTATTTGACGAAATCCTGCACATTGCTCACGGGCAGGCTGGGGCTGGTTTCCAGGAACACGTGCACGCGCGCCACGGCGGCCACGGGGATCAGGTCCTTTTCCGGGTTGAACGGCAGCTTGCCGTAGATCAGCGGATTGATGCTGATGCCCCCGCCGCTGCTCAGCAGCAGCGTGTAGCCGTCCTTGGGTGCGCGCACGGTCTCGCCGATGCCGATGTTGCCGTTGGCGCCGGGCTTGTTGTCCACCACCACGGACTGGCCCAGCACCTGGCTCATGGTGGGCGAGATGGCGCGGCCCATCACGTCGGCCGCGCCGCCGGGGGCGAAGTTGACGATCAGGCGGATCGGGCGGTCCGGCCATTTGTCGTTGGCCAGGGCCGGTGCGGCAAGCGTGCTGCCGAGCAGGGCCAGCAGGCCGAGGCGGCGCCAGCGGTTGATGGCGGTGGTGGTTGCCATGGGTCGTGTCTCCTTGGGTTTGTTTTTTCTGAATGAATGGCTGACGGGGAAAGGCTTCAGGCCACCTCCACCTCCACCACGATGGGGCGGGGGTGGGCTATGGCATCCCGCAGCACCCGTGCCAGCTGCGCGGCATCCTGCACATGCACGCCGTCGCAGCCATGGCCCCTGGCCAGGGCCACGAAATCGATGTCGGGCAGCTCCGTGCCCTCGACCTTCTCGCCCTCGCGGTAGCCGAAGACCCTGGAGAAGTCCTGCAGGGCCGCGTAGCGGCGGTTCTTGAGGATCACGAAGGTGATGGGCAGGCGCATGTTGGCGGCGCTCCACAGCGCCTGGATCGCATACATCGCCGAGCCGTCGCCGATCACGGCGATGACCTTGCTGTCCGGCCTGGCCAGGGCCACGCCCACGGCCGCGGGCATGCTGTGGCCCAGGCCGCCGCTGCACATGGTGAAGAAGGTGGCGCTGTGGAAGATGGGCAGGTAGGTCTGGATCACGGGGCGCGAGCTGGGCGCCTCCTCCACGATGATGCTGTGCGGGTCGCGCACGCAGGCCAGCGTGTGCATGGCAAAGGCCACCGACATGCGCTCTCCGGCGCCCGGCGCGGCGGGCACGGGCGGCGCCGGCTTGCGCTCGGGCGCCGGGCGCTGCACCGCCTGCGGGCGCAGCAGCAGCTCCTCCACCCCCATGCGGATATTGCCCACGGCCGCCGTGCCCACGGGCGCCCAGGCGGCGATGGCCGGGTCCTCGATCAGCTGGTACAGCTGCGTGCCTTCGGGGACGAACGGGCCCTCGCCTTCCACGTGGTAGGTGAAGGCCGCGGCGCCCACGGCGAACACCACGTCGTGGCCGCCCAGCAGCTGCACGATGCGCTCGCGCATGGCAGGCAGGAAGCCCGCAAACAGCGGGTGGTCCTCGGGGAAGCTGCAGCGCCCGCTCATGGGCGCCACGAAGACACGGGCCTGGTGGCGCTCGGCCAGCGCCACCACGGCATCCCAGGCCTGGCCGCGGTCCACGGCCGCGCCGACCACGAAAGCGGGACGCTGGGCGGCATCCAGCGCTTCGCCGACCAGGGCCAGCGTGCGCGGATCGGGCCGGGTCTCGAAGCCCACGTGGCGCAGCACGATCGGATCGCAGGGCTTGTCCCAGTCATCGGCGGGAATGGACACGAAGACCGGGCCGCGCGGCTCCTGCATGGCGATGTAGTAGGCGCGCGCCAGGGCCTGGGGAACATCCTCGGCGCGTGCGGGCTCGCAGCTCCACTTCACATAGGGCTTGGGCAGGTCCGTGGCGTCTCGCGAATGCAGGAAGGGGTCGAACTGCAGCAGCGAGCGGGCCTGCTGGCCGGCCGTGATGACCATGGGCGTGCGGTTCTTGAAGGCCGTGAAGATGTTGGCCATGGCGTGGCCCACGCCGGCGGCCGAATGCAGGTTCACGAAGCTGGCATTGCGCGTGGCCTGGGCATAGCCGTCGGCCATGCCCACGACCACGGCTTCCTGCAGGCCGAGCTCGTACGAGAAGTCTTCGGGATAGTCGCGGAACAGCGGCAGCTCGGTGGAGCCGGGGTTGCCGAAGATGCGCGTCATGCCCAGCTCGCGCAGCATGGCGATCACGACATGGCGCACGGTATGGACGGTCTGGGGGAGGGCGGCGGGGGTGGCCTGGGCGCTGGATGTCGCTTGCAAAACATGTCTCCTGGGACTGGGGCCGCCGTTCTTTGCGCGAGGCAGGCGCGAGGGGCGGCCCGTTCAGGCAGCTATCTTGCGTTGCGCCATAATTTCCAGCAATTGAATAAATCATCTAAGAGATATTCGTTTCATGGATATATCAGGCCTGGACCTCAATCTGCTGCGTGTCTTCGATGCCGTGTTCCGACACGGCAGCGTGAGCCGCGCGGCGCAGGAGCTGGGCCTGTCGCAGCCGGCGGCCAGCCAGGCGATCACGCGGCTGCGGCAACTGCTCGGCGATCCGCTGTTCGAGCGCATGCACGGCGGCGTGCGGCCCACGCCGCGGGCCGAGCACCTGGCGCAGGCGGTGCGCACCGCCCTGGCCACGCTGGAGGTGGCGCTGGCCGAGGCGCATGCGTTCGAGCCGCTGCAGGCCCGCAAGCGCTTTCGGCTGCACCTGAGCGATATCGGCGAGGCCCGCTTCCTGCCGCCGCTGATGCAGGCGCTGCGCCGGCGCGCACCCCATGTGCTGCTGGAGACGCTGCCCATGCCCATGGCGGAGATCGCCGATGCCCTGGACCGCGGCTCGCTGGACCTGGCCATAGGCTTTCTGCCGGGCGTGAGCGGCACGCAGCAGCAGGTGCTGCTGTCGGACCACTATGCGCTGTTGCTGCGCAAGGGCCATCCGCTGCTGCAGGGCCGCCATGCCCCGCGCATGGACCTCGAAAGCCTGAAGGCGCTGGAATACGTGGCCGTGCGCTCGCACTCGGAGACGCTGAGAATTCTCCAGGCCCTGGACCTGGAGCCGCGCGTGCGCCTGTCGGCCGCGCACTTCATGGCCGTGCCCTCCATCGTGCGGCAGACCGACCTGGCCGTCATCATGCCCGCGGAGATCGCGGCCCGGTTCGAGGGCGAGGGCGACTATGTGGTGGTCGATGCAGCCCTGCCCGACAGCCGCTTCGATGTGTCGCTGCACTGGAGCTGGCGCTTTGCGCGCGAGCCGGCCAACCAGTGGATGCGCCAGCTGGTGCAGGAGGTTTTCCAGCAGGAGTGAAACAAAACAGGGCGCCCACGCTCTGCGCTGCGCGTGGTTGCTGCCCCGCATGACGGGGCCCGCCAATGAAAAACGCCCGGGCCGGATGGCGCAGGCGTTGGAGGGGGCGGGGCGAAAGCGAAGCGGCGCTTACTGCAGTTCGCGGCCCTTGAGTTCGGGGATCAGGAACAGGGTGGCCAGGATGTCCAGCACATAGAGCGCGGCCAGCAGGGCGATGGCGATCTGGAACGAATAGTTCATGGCCAGCGCGCCCACCACGACCGGGCCCAGGCCGCCCACGGCGCGGCCGATGTTGAACAGCACGTTCTGCGCGGTGGCGCGGGCCTCGGTGGGATAGGCCTCGCTGATGACGGTGCCGTAGCCACCCATCATGCCGTTGACGAACAGGCCCATGAGCGCGCCCGCCCAGAGCATGGCCGTCGGGTCGGACAGCTGGGAGTACAGCAGCACCAGGACGACCGAGCCGACCTGGAAGATCAGGAAGCTGGGCTTGCGGCCGATACGGTCGGCCAGCTGGCCGAAGACCCAGATGCCGATCATCATGCCGACCACGGTGGCCGCAGTCCACAGCGAGGACTTGGTCAGGTTGAAGCCCATCTGCTTGGATAGGAAGCTGGGCATCCAGATCATGATGCCGTAGTAGCCGAAGTTCTGCACCGAGGTCAGCACGATCACGCCCAGGCTGACCCTGGCCGTGGCCTTGTCCTTCATCAGCAGCTTCAGGCATTGCAGGGCCGAAGGGCTTTGCGCCCTGGACTTGCGCACGAAGACCTCGGGCTCGTGCAGCTGGTTGCGGATCACCCAGGCCACGGCGGCCGGAATCACGCCGATCAGGAACATGCCGCGCCAGCCGATATGGGGCAGCAGCAAGGGCGTGAGCATGGCTGCGCCGAGCACGCCCACCTGCCAGCCCAGGGCTACATAGGAGGAGACACGGGCGCGGTGGCGTGCGGGCCAGGCTTCGGCGGCCAGGGCCATGCCGATGCCGAACTCGCCGCCCAGGCCGATGCCGGCAATCGTGCGATAGATCAGCAGGTCCCAATAGCCCTGCGCGAAGGCGCACAGCCCGGTAAAGACTGCGAACAGCATGATGGTCCAGGTCAGCACGCGGATGCGGCCATAGCGGTCGCTGAGCATGCCGAAGACGATGCCGCCGAACACGGCGCCGACCAGCGTCCAGGTCACCAGCGAGCCGGCCTGGCCGGGGCTCAGGCTCAGGTCGCTGGAGATGGCGGCCAGCAGAAAGCCCAGGATGAGCAGGTCGAAGCCGTCCATGGCGTAGCCGACGGCCGAGCCCATGAGGGCTTTCCAGCTGTAGCCGCTGACATGTGTCGGAGCGCTGCTGTCGGCCGAAGCCGCAGCCATAGCGCTGGTGGTGTATTGGGTCACGGAAGAGTCCTTGAGCGAAGGCGGACTGTCTGGCATGCCTGGCGCGGGTGGCGGCCTGCGGGGAAAGCGCGGCCGCCACTGGTGCGATGGCCAGTGCGCGGGCACGCGGCGTGCGTGCAGCATCCCTGGGGTGCAACGGGCACGAGAAAGTCCTTGAGGAGATGTAAGGGGGCAGGAGCATCGCGCCGCGGGCTGCTCTGACCTTTCGGGCATCCTCAAGGGGGCAGCGGGACGAAATGTCGCCTCTGCTAAAAGCAAAACCCCAAATGCCGCAGGCATTTGGGGTCGGGATCTGGTGGTCGTAGAGGGACTTGAACCTTCGACATCAGCATTATGAATGCTGCGCTCTAACCAACTGAGCTATACGACCGATAGCTCGTGATTATATGCCGAAAAACTCCGTGTGGTGCAAAACGGAGGCCGCGCAACGCGTGCCCTGGCGGATCGGGGAGCATCGAGCCAAAGAAAAACCCGCAGTGCTTGCGCGCTGCGGGTTCGTGTTTGGTGGTCGTAGAGGGACTTGAACCTTCGACATCAGCATTATGAATGCTGCGCTCTAACCAACTGAGCTATACGACCGACAGACCGAAATTATATACCAGTTTTATTGGTGAGAGAATTTTGCGGGCCGCTTGTTCATGAAGGCATCCATGCCTTCCTTCTGGTCCTGGGTGGCGAACAGCGCGTGGAACAGGCGGCGCTCGAACATCACGCCGTCGCTCAGCGAGCCTTCGAAGGCCCGGTTCACGGACTCCTTGGCGGCCATCACGGCCAGCTGCGAGAAGCCGCTGATGATGAGGGCGGCGCCCAGCGCTTCCTCCATCATCTTCTCGTAGGGAACGACGCGGCTGACCAGCCCGGCGCGCTCGGCCTCGGTGGCGTCCATCATGCGCGCGGTCAGCGCCATGTCCATGGCTTTGGACTTGCCCACCGCGCGCGGCAGCCGCTGGGTGCCGCCGGCGCCGGGAATCACGCCCAGCTTGATCTCGGGCTGGCCGAACCTGGCGTTGTCGGCAGCGATGATGAAGTCGCACATCATCGCCAGCTCGCAGCCGCCGCCCAGGGCGAAGCCGCTGACGGCGGCAATCACGGGCTTGCGGATGCCGCGTATGGTTTCCCAGTTGCGCGTGATGTAGTCGCCGCCGTAGGCATCGGCAAAGCTGTACTTGGCCATGGCGCCGATGTCGGCGCCGGCGGCAAAGGCCTTCTCGCTGCCGGTGATGATCATGCAGCCGATGCTTTTGTCGGCATCGAAGGCCTTGAGCGCAGCGCCCAGTTCGTCCATGAGCTGGTCGTTGAGGGCGTTGAGCTGCTTGGGGCGGTTCAGGGTGATGATGCCGACCTTGTCCGCTTCCACGCGGACTTCGATGGTTTCGTAAGCCAAGTGAGTCTCCTGCTGAAGTTGTCGTAGCAGGCTGCAAGAATAACCGCAGCCATGGGTGAGGGCGCGGCCAACCCTGCGTGCCCGTGCGGGCTCAGTGCGCCGCTGTTGCGGCGGCCGATCCGCCCAGCCAGCGCTCCACGGCCTGTTTGTCCGTGATCTCCAGGCCCAGGTTGCTCACGGCTGCGGGCACCGCATTGGCGCCATCTGCACCCTCGCTGGCCGGTTTGGCCGCAGCCGGCAGTGCCTGGTCCAGCTCCAGTTCCAGTGCCAGCAGCTGCCGGTCGCGTGCCACCCAGGCCGTCACGCGGCTGGCGCCGCCCGCATACAGCGGCAGATCGTCCAGGCGCGCCAGGCGCCAGCGCTGCACGAGCTCGGCGGGGTCCTTGCCGGGCACTTCGATGGCCAGCCATTCGTCGCCGGCCATCATGCCGGCCTGCTCGGCCGGGCCGCCGCGCAGCACGGTCTTGATCTGGATGCTGTGGTTTTCCTGCACGCGCAGGCCCAGCTTCTGCGCGAGCTGGGCCGGCTCGGCCTGGGCCTTGATGCCGTGGCCGGCCAGCAGCTCCGCCAGCGGCAGGTCCTCCGTGCCGTGCACCCATTGCGACAGTTGATCGGCCAGGGCCGGCGTGGCCTGTTCGCCGACCACGGCCAGGATGCCGGCCTCGGTGACGGGGCCGCCCTGGCTGCGCTGCCAAAGGCCGCGCATCACGTCGTCCAGCGTGGCCTGGCCCTGGGTGCGCAGCGCCAGGTCCAGGCACAGTGCCACCAGCGAGCCCTTGGTGTAGTAGCTGACCGTGTGGTTGGCGGTGTTCTCGTCCTGGCGGTAGTACTTGATCCAGGCATCGAAGCTGGCCTGGGCTACGGACTGCACCTGGCGGCCCGGCGTCTGCAGCACCTGGTTGATGGTGCGCGTGATGAGCTTGAGGTACTGGGCGTTGTCGATCAGCCCGGCGCGGCGCAGCAGCAGGTCGTCGTAGTAGCTGGTGAAGCCTTCGAAGAACCACAGCAGCTCGGTGTAGTTCTCCTGTTCGTAGTCGTAGCGCGCGAACTCAAAGGGGCGCAGGCGCTTGACGTTCCAGGTGTGGAAGTATTCGTGGCTGATCAGGCCCAGCAGCGTGGTGTAGCCTTCGCCGGCCTTTTTCTCGCCCAGGCGCGGCAGGTCGCGGCGGCCGCAGATCAGGGCCGTGGAGTTGCGGTGCTCCAGGCCTCCGTAGCCGTCGTCCACCACGTTGAGCATGAACACGTAGCGCTCCATGGGCGGGCGGCTGCCGTCGGCATGCCAGAAGGCGATCTCGGCTTCGCAGATCCGGCGCGCATCGGCCAGCAGGCGCTCGCCGTCCAGGCTGGGCGCGGCGCCGGCCACCACGAACTCGTGGGGCACGCCGGCCGCCGTGAAATGGCCGCGCCAGAAGCGGCCCATTTCCACGGGGCAGTCCACCAGCTCGTCGTAGCCGGCGGCGGCATAGCGGCCCCAGCCCTGCGCGTCGGTGGCCACGGCGCTCAGCCCCGTGGCGATGCTCCACTCGCGCGTGGCCGGGCTGGGCAGCAGCTCCAGGCCGTGGCAGGCGTCTTCCTGGCCGTGCACGCGCAGGCACAGGCTGGTGCCGTTGAAGAAGCCGCGGCGGCGGTCCAGCCAGGCGGTGCGCACCGAGGTATCGTAGGCGCAGACCTGGTAGCTGATGGCGACGGCCGCGCCGGCGCGGCAGCCGATTTCCCATTGGTTCTTGGCCAGCTGCTCCACGGCAACGGGTTCGCCGCCCTGCGTGGCTCTCAGGCACTGCAGGTTCTTGGCGAACTCGCGCACCAGATAGCTGCCCGGAATCCAGACCGGCAGCGACACCCGCTGCCCGGCCGCCGGTCGGTCTATGTGCAGCGTGACATCAAACAGATGCGCATCCACCGCTTGGGCCTGCACGCTGTAGCGCACGGCAGCAAGAGAGGAGGTCGGGGCGGTGGCGGTCATGGCGGCTCCAGAACAGGGGATGGAAGATAAAAAAACAGGAGCTGCTTGCGCCTGGTTCTACTTGTCTTCAGAAGGTTTTTCTCCTGAAAACATCGTATACCAAGCGCAAGCAGCTCCTGTTTTTGATTGTTTATGGGCTTGCGGCCTATTTGGCTGCCAGGTGCTTTTCCACTTCCTGGGCGCTGATGGCACCCGGCACGCGCACGTTGTTGGCAAAGATGATGGTGGGCGTGCCCGTGATCTTGTACTTGCGGCCGAAAGCCAGGTTGCGCTGCAGCGCCGAGGGGTCGCACTGGGCCGCGGGCGCGTGCTTGTCGCGCAGCATGTGGTCCTGCCAGGCCTTGGCCTGGTCCTTGGAGCACCAGATGTTGCGCGACTTGTCGGCCGAGTCCGGGCTCAGGATGGGGTAGAGGAACAGGTAGACCGTGACGTTGTCCACGTTCTGCAGATCCTTCTCGAAGCGCTTGCAGTAGCCGCAGTTGGGGTCTTCGAACACGGCCATCTTGCGCTCGCCCTTGCCGTGCACGATGGTGATGGCGTCCTTGAGCGGCAGCTGCTTGAAGTCCACGGCCGTGAGCTGGTTCATGCGGTCTTCGGTCAGGTTGCGCCGGGCCTGGGTGTCGATGAGCTCGCCCTGGATCAGGTAGTTGCCCTTGGCATCGGTATAGAACACGTCGGTGCCCACGCGCACCTCGTACAGGCCCGGCATGGGGGTGGAGCGCACTTCGTCGATCTTTTCGAGCTGGGGAATGCGCTCGGTCAGCGTCTTCTTGAGATTGGCGTCCTGGGCATGGGCGCCCAGGCTCAGGGTCAGGCTGGCGGCGGCCAGCAGGCTTGCAACAAGTTTCATGGAGATCCCGCCGCGGCTTGCACGGCCCAATAGATTCATCGATTTCGGAAAGCTGCCGCGGACCTGCGCAAGGCCGGGCGCAGGCAGCAGCGCAGGGGAGTTGGAGTGCCGGAGCGCCAAAGGGTTCCCTGCCCCGGCAATTACAGCAGACCCATGGCCTGGCGCGCCATCCAGGATTTGAGCGGGCCGCTGCGCTCGAAGCCCTTCATGCCCCAGTTGCGCAGCATCTGCACCGGCACTTCGGGGCGGGCGAACAGCTGCTGCAGCCCGTCCATGGCCAGGCCCATCGGGGCCAGGGCCGCCTTGCGCTCGCGCTCGTACTGGCGCAGCAGCCGGGTGTCGCCCGTGCTGCGCCAGGGGTCGCGCTCCTGCAGGATGCGCGCCAACGCCTGCACGTCGGCCAGGCCCAGGTTCAGGCCCTGGCCGGCCAGCGGATGCACGTTGTGGGCCGCGTCGCCGGCCAGCACCCAGCTATGCCAGCTATGGCCGGATTCATGGGCCATGGCGCCGCACCAGCGGTCGGCCACGGCCTGCTGCAGGGGCCAGGAGGCGCGCTCGGCTATCAGCTCCAGCCGGCCCAGCGTGTCCTGGCTGATGGCCTGCAGGCGGGTGGTGAAGCTTTCCTCGTCGCTGCGTAGCCACTCGGGCACCAGCGCCTGCTCCAGCGACCAGACCACGGCCACCTCATGGCCTTCGGGGCCGGCCAGCGGCAGAAAGGCCAGGATGCCTTCGGGCGTGAACCACTGGCGCGCAATGCCCGCGTGGGGCCGCTCGCAACGCAGGCGCGTGGCAATGGCGCTCTGGGAATAGGGCGTGACGGAAAACGCCACGCCGAACTCGGTGCGCGTGCTGCTGGCGCGGCCCTCGCAGACGGCGGTCAGCGGTGCCTCCACCGGCTCGCGCACCACTTCCACCAGCGGCTGGTAGCGCACGGCTTCGGCCAGGCGCTGCTCCAGCGCCGGCACGTCGACGATCCAGGCCAGGGCGTCCACGGCCTGGCTGGCGGCGTCGAACTGCACGCGCCCGTCGAGATCGCCGAACACGTCCATGCCGGTCACCGGCGTGGCATGTTCGTCATCGGGCCAGCAGCGCAGCGATTCCAGAAGGGCCCGGGAGCCGAGGTTGAGCGCATAGGCCCTCACATCCCTGGCAGCGCCCTGGCTGCGCTGCGGCGGGGCGACCAGGGCCACGCGCATGCGTTCCCGAGCCAGCAAAAGGGCCAAGGTCCGGCCCACGATGCCGGCTCCGCGTATACATACATCAAAGGTTTGCGCCATGGCCGGCATTGTAGGAGGCGCCGGCAAGGCCTGTCCGCCTGGCGGGTACGGCCCACGCAGGGAGCATGGCCTGCATCAACTATGCTTTTGCCAGTTGCTGACGCAGGCCCTGGCGCCTGCAATCGCCTGCAAACGCAAATCAATGAATATCCGCTTCTTTTTCATCCGTTTCACCCGCAAGACAACACCATGACCGAGACCGCTTTCGATGTGCAGGGGCAGATCGCCCAGCTGTGGATCTACCCCGTCAAATCCTGTGCCGGCATTGCCGTGCAGCAGGCGGTGCTGACGCGCCACGGCCTGCAGTGGGACCGGCACTGGATGGTGGTCGACCCGCAGGGGGAGTTTCTGACCCAGCGCAGCCATCCGCGCATGGCGCTGATCCGGCCCGAGATCGCCGAAGAGCATCTGCTGCTGCATTTCCCCGGCCAGGAGCCGCTGCAGGTTCCGCTGCAGGCCGGCGGCGGCCTGCGCCGCGCCCGGGTCTGGAAGGACACGGTGCAGGCCTGGGACCTGGGCGAGTGGAGCGAGGCCGCGCGCCAATGGCTGAGCCGCGCGCTGCAGACCGACTGCGCGCTGGTGCGCTTCGACCCTGCCCAGGCACGCCAGGCCAATGAGCACTGGGCCGGCGACGACGATGCGCCCGTGCACTTTGCCGACGGCTATCCGCTGCTGGTGCTCAGCGACGCGGCCGTGGAGGACCTCAACCAGCGTCTCGTCCAGGCCGGCGAGGCGGTCGTCGATGTGCGGCGTTTCCGGCCCAACATCGTGATCGCCGGCGTGCAGGCCCATGACGAGGACCTGGTCGAGCACTTGCAGGTGCAGGAGCTGCCCGGCGTGCGCCTGCGGCCCTGCAAGCCCTGCACGCGCTGCCCCATTCCCGACATCGACCCCGAGACCGGCGTGCCCGGTACGGCCGTCGGCGACGCCATGCGCGCCTACCGCCAGGACCCGCGCATGGACGGCGCCATCACCTTCGGCATGAATGCCGTCGTGCTGGGCGTGGACGCCGAGGACGGCCGTGCGCCCGTACTGGCCGTGGGCCAGACCCTGGCCGGCGACCTGCAGTTCGCCTGAACAGGCCCCGGCAGGTCGCGATCGTGCCGGCGCAACCGCCTGGAGCTGCCGGCTTGCGCCGTGATGGCCGCCACCTCCCGGACAGCTGCCACCCCGCGCCGGCTGACTATGCCGGGCGCTGCACGGCATGGCATGGGGCCACCACGAGAAAGTCTTTTCACGCATCCCGCTTCATCCGGGTACAGCTTTTCGAGAGAGCGGTCCGTCCATGAAAAAATCGAACAGGGCCACGCTGATCGGCATGGTTGCCGTTGTGCTGTGGAGTTCCATCGTCGGCCTGATCCGCAGCGTCAGCGACCATCTCGGCCCCACGGGCGGCGCGGCCATGATGTACAGCGTGGCCTCGGTGTTCCTGCTGCTGTCCGCGGGCTGGGTCAGGCTGGGCGAATTTCCGCGGCGCTACCTGGTCTGGGGCAGCCTGCTGTTCGTCAGCTACGAGCTGTGCCTGGCGCTGTCCATCGGCTACGCCAACACGGCGCGCCAGGCCATCGAGGTGGGCATGGTCAACTACCTGTGGCCCACCTTCACCATTGTTGCGGCCATCCTGTTCAACCGGCAAAGAACCAATCTCCTGATCGTGCCGGGATTTCTGCTGTCCATCGTCGGCATCTGCTGGGTACTGGGCGGCGAGCAGGGCTTCGATCCGGTCGGCATGCTGCACAACGTGCGCGACAACCCGCCGAGCTACGGCCTGGCCTTTGCCGGTGCGTTGATATGGGCTGCCTATTGCACGGTGACGGCGCGGATGGCGGGCGGCAAGAACGGCGTGACCCTGTTCTTCATGCTGGTGTCCGTGACCTTGTGGATCAAGTACCTGCTCGGGGGCGGCGGCGCCATGGACTTCAGCGGGGAGGCCGTGGCCTACCTGTTGCTGGCCGCTGCCGCCATGGGCTTTGGCTACGGTGCCTGGAACGTGGGAATCCTGCACGGCAACGTGACGATTCTGGCCGGCGCCTCGTATTTCATCCCGGTGCTTTCCGCTGCGTTCTCGACGCTGCTGCTGCGTGCGGCTCTGCCGCTGGCCTTCTGGCAGGGCGCGGCCATGGTGTGCGGCGGCGCCATCCTCTGCTGGCTTGCGACGCGAGCAAGGCGCGCGCCACCCGTTCGTGACTGAGGCCAGGCCTCCCGTCCGCTGCCCGCCGGGTGGGACGGACCGCTGAGCGCGATTCCGCCGCCGGCGCCTGCAACACCGCGGCCTTACATGAAGCCCGGATTGCGGGGCAGATAGCTTGCCCAGTCCCCGTGGCGGTGCGAGGACATCAGCACCATGGGAAGGGCAAAGCGCATGCCCTGGCTGGCCGCAAGGGTCAGCGCTGAACTGGTTCCCGGAACGAAGGCGGAAACCTGCCTGGAATCTCCGGCAGCTGCCATGGCCAATGCTGTTGCGAAGGCTGCGGGCATGGCATGCGCATGCATGACGGCCAGAGGGCCTATGTGGCCTGTTGCCGCGATGTAGGCGTAGCCGCTGCGCTCGCCTGCATCCTCCAGAAAAATGCCTTGGACCGCGGGATCGCCGAGCAGATACCGGTGGTGCTTCTCGCGTGAAATCCCCAGTGCCGCCATGTCGAGCCTTCGCAGCGTCTCCAGGTCGGCTGCTGTCGCGTGGATCGGCGCTACACCGAGCGCTGGCCGGGGCGCGTGAAGCGCCAGCAATTCGCGCTCGATGCTGCACAAATGGATGGGCAGGCGCGGCAGCAGGCCGTGGCGTACATACAGCCCTTGCGAAACGGTATTGAAGGCGAAGGTGATCAGGCTTTTGTCGGTTGCTCCCGCCTGGTTCGCATGCTCCAGCGTGCGGCCCAGCAGGCGGTTGCCGATTCCCTGGCCCTGCCGGCCCGGGGCCACGAAAAGCTCTGCAAGAAACCAGAGGCGGCCACAGACCCAGCTCAGGGCAAAGCCCGCCAGCCCTTGCTCATCCTCGGCCAGCCATGCGCCGCGTGGGTCGTCCCGAAGACACAACGCCTGAAAGTCCGGTGCCCGCGAAGTGGCAATGGCACCGAAGCCGTGGCGCACGGTCAGATCGTTGATGCTGCGCGCCACCAGTTCTTCGGCATGCGCCAGTTCCTGCAGGCTTGCAGGTCGGACAACGAGGGACATGGGACCTCCTCTGTGGCGATGCCTGGATCCACAGCATAAGCCTGCGCAAGATGCTCGCCAAGTACCGATTCCGGACAAGCGCCTTCGGCCCAAGGTCGGCCCCCCGTTCAGGCAGATTGCCCCTGAACGGGACAGGGCACGGGGCGATTCACCGTCTTCAAGCGGCGTTGCACCTGGCCCCTGGCTTCAGAAGACTGCCCAGTCTTCTTCCTCGGCCTTGGCGCGATCCTGTGCCTTGAGCAGGGCAGGGGCTGCTGCGGGGCCAGAGGCCCCCGCTTTACCTGCCTGGGCTGGCGCATGCCCGGGCACCAGCGATGCGCGAGGTGCTCGGGCCGGTGCCTTGGCCGGCGCCGGCATTGCGCGGGGTGCACCGGCCTGGCCGGCGTCCGAGAGCTTGAATACCGCAACGGCGTCCACCAGTTGCTGTGCCTGGCTCTTCAGGTTGGCAGCCGCGGCGGCACTTTCTTCCACCAGCGCAGCGTTCTGTTGCGTCACTTGGTCCATCTGGGTGACGGCGTCGCCCACCTGCGAGATACCCGCGCTTTGTTCGATGCTCGCGGAAGTGATTTCCGCCACGATGTCGCTGACGCGCTGGATGGAGCCCACGATCTCACCCATGGTCCTGCCTGCCTGGTCGACCAGCGCCGAGCCTTGGTCGACCTGCTCCACGCTGCGTTCGATCAATGCCTTGATCTCCTTGGCCGCCTCTGCGCTGCGCTGGGCCAGCGTGCGCACTTCGCCGGCCACGACCGCAAAGCCCCGGCCTTGCTCGCCGGCGCGGGCCGCTTCCACCGCAGCGTTGAGCGCGAGGATGTTGGTCTGGAAAGCGATGCCGTCAATGACGCCGATGATGTCCCCGATCTTGCGGCTGCTGTCGCTGATGTCCTGCATGGTGCTGACCACCTTGCCGACCACTTCACCGCCCCGAGCAGCCACGACCGAAGCACCCTGGGCCAGCTGATTGGCCTGTTTGGCGCTGTCGGTGTTGTGGCGCACGGTGGTGTTGAGCTGCTCCATAGTGGCGGCTGTCTGCTGCAGGGCGCTGGCCTGCTCCTCGGTGCGCTGACTGAGGTCCTGATTGCTTTGCGCGATCTGGGTGCTGGCCGAGGCCACGCTCTCGGAGTTGGACCGTACATTGGCGACCACTTCGGTCAGGCTGGCCTGCATGCGGTGCAGCGCCGCCATCAGGCTGTGCCGGTCGCCCGGAGCAATCGCGATGCGGCCGGACAGGTCGCCTTCGGCAACGCGGCTGACCGCACGGGCCGCCACTGCAGGGTCGCCGCCGATGGAGCGCTGCACGCCCCGCATGATCAGCACGGCCAGCACGACGCCCAGCGCCATGGCCAGGCCGACCAGCAGCAGCGACTGCGCACGCGCGCTGGCAAAGCTGGCCGCTGCCTGGCGCTTGGAATCCTCGGACCCTCTTGCGTTCAGTTCGGTGCTTTTCACGATCGCGTCGAGATAGGCGGTGAAGGCCTTGCGCGAAGGCCCTCGGTAGTACGTGGTGGTTTCCTGGAGGGCCGCCTCGCCCTGGCGCGACAGGGACTGCAGCTTTTCCTGCGTGAGAAGGTAGGCTGCCTTCTGCTTTTGCACATCGTTCCAGAGAGCCTGTTCCTCGGGCGAACTGATCAGCGGCACATAGCGCCGCTCAAAATCGGCCAGCTTGTTGTGCAGGTCGTGGATGCGCTTGTCCACCTCGTCCATCTCCGCTTTGTCGGCCGACAGGATGTGGTCGGATTCGGCGCGGCGCAACTGGTTGGCATAGGCGCGGATCTCAGCCAGCGTTTCCACGCTGGGCAGCCAGTTTTCGGCGATTTCCACGGTGGCGGCGTTGATGCGGCTCATCTGCCATAGCCCCAGTGCGCCGAGCAGCAGGCACAGCAGCAGCAGGGTCCCGAAAGACGCACTCAGCTTGCGGGCCAGGGTCCAGCCATTCATCTCGTAATTGGTTTTCATCTTGTTTTCCGAAGGCTGGCGTTCATCCGATTGCAAACTGCGTGCGGTCCCTGTCCCTGATCCAGGCGGGCGGCTTGCCGCGGCCGGTCCAGGTACTGCCTGTGGCCGGATCGCGGTACTTGGGCGCTACCGACGCAGTCCTGCGCTGGCGCGTTGCCGGAGGGAACACATCCTGCGGGGTGAGGCCGAACGCCTCGACCAGGGCCCGGATGCTTTGCAAGGCCTCGGCCACCTCGGCTTGCCGGGCGCTGGCAATCTGCTGTTCCAAAGCTGCGCGTTGTGCGAGCAGTTCCTGGTAGGAGGCAGTGTGTGTCTTCATCTTGATTCCTTCTTTGAATCCTCTGAACGGGCTGATGGAATGCGCGGCGCAGTCGGTGCCTTGCCCCCGGTCGCAGCCCGCGTCGATAACCAGCAGTCGCTTCGAAGACGCTTGCAAACGGACGCTGCCGGCCTGCCGCAAGGCGCTGGCGCGATGGCGTGCATTTCGTGGAAGACATCTTCAGACTGAAATCTTAAACATTTCTTAACAAAAATATACAAATTGACACAATTACGCCTCAGCAAGGTGGTCAGCCGTCGGGTGCGGGGGCCTTGCATTGCAAGCCTCTGACTGGCAGCAGGGGCCGGATGCCTTCCTGGGAGGCCGGATGGCAGCGCCGGGGCTGCGTGGCAGGCGGGTGTGCGGCTCTGCCTGTTGAAAGCTGGCCACAGGGGGGATGCGCCAGTCCGCTGGCTGCACCCGTGGATAACGATCCGGCATGGCAGCCGCGGGAGAACCTGCGCGCCAGCAGAGATTCGCCGCTCATTACAATCGGCGGAGATTCCAGTGGCCGAACCAGCACAAATCCCTGCAGAAACAGGGCATTTCTGGGCCACCTCCATCTTCCAGACAACATCTCTACGCAATGCGATCCGGACTCCGCACCAAGCCGGTGCAGGGTGCGCCAGCGCGTTGCTTTTTTAAGGAATATTCATGAGCCTCAAATGCGGCATCGTGGGTCTGCCCAATGTGGGCAAGTCCACTCTCTTCAACGCGCTGACCAAGGCCGGCATTGCGGCCGAGAACTATCCCTTCTGCACCATCGAGCCGAACACCGGCGTGGTGGAAGTGCCCGATCCCCGTCTGAACCAGTTGGCCGAGATCATCTCGCCCGAGCGCATCGTGCCCGCCATCGTCGAGTTCGTGGACATCGCCGGCCTGGTGGCCGGCGCCTCCAAGGGCGAGGGCCTGGGCAACCAGTTCCTGGCGCATATCCGCGAGACCGACGCCATCGTCAACGTGGTGCGCTGCTTCGAGGATCCGAACGTGATCCACGTGGCCGGCCGGGTCGATCCGATCTCCGACATCGAAGTCATCCAGACCGAGCTGTGCCTGGCCGACCTGGCCACGGTGGAGAAGGCATTGCAGCGCTACAGCAAGGCCGCCAAGTCGGGCAACGACAAGGAAGCCGCCAAGCTGGTGTCGCTGCTCACGCCCATCCAGGCGGCCCTGAACGAAGGCAAGCCTGCGCGCACCGTGCCGGTGAGCAAGGAAGATGCGCCGCTGCTCAAGCAGTTCTGCCTGATCACGGCCAAGCCCGCCATGTTCGTGGGCAATGTGTCCGAGGACGGTTTCGAGAACAACCCGCTGCTGGACAAGCTCAAGGAATACGCGGCCGCCCAGGGCGCGCCCGTGGTCGCCATCTGCGCCAAGATCGAGGCCGAAATGGCCGAGATGGAGGACGAGGACCGCGACATGTTCCTGCAGGAGTTGGGCCTGGAGGAGCCGGGCCTGAACCGCCTGATCCGCGCCGGCTTCAAGTTGCTGGGCCTGCAGACCTATTTCACCGCCGGCGTGAAGGAAGTGCGCGCCTGGACCATCAAGGTCGGCGACACCGCGCCGCAGGCGGCCGGCGTCATCCATGGCGACTTCGAGCGTGGCTTCATCCGTGCCCAGACCATTGCCTTCGAGGATTTCATCGCCTACAAGGGCGAGCAGGGAGCCAAGGATGCCGGCAAGATGCGCGCCGAAGGCAAGGAATACGTGGTCAAGGACGGCGACGTGATGAACTTCCTGTTCAACGTCTGAGTTGCATGGTGGGCTGGCGCTTCGCGCGCCGCCTGGAACGGGAAAGCACCAGGGCGGTTAGTGCCCCTGGTGCTTTTTTTTGCGCAAAGTCGGGGCGACTATCGCCTCGGAGCCAGGGCCGGGTAGTAGCGCTGCGCCACGTCCAGATGGGAGCGCAGCCTTCCCTTCAGCGCATTGGTGCCGATGTGGGTGAACAGCGGATTGTGGGGATCGCTTTCGGGGCCGCGCGCCAGCCGGGCCAGGTGCGGGGGCAGGTCCAGCAGGGGAACTTCCTGCGCATGCAGGCTGGGCGAGAAGAAATAGGCGATGGAGTAGCGGCTGGCTCCCGAGCGCGGCGAGACCACCCGGTGCTCGTTGGCGCGCAGATAGCCGTTGGTGGCCAGCTCCAGCATCTCCCCGATGTTCACGACAAAGGCATTCTCGCGGGGCGGCACGTCCAGCCAGCCCTGCGGGGTTAGCACCTGCAGTCCGCCCACCTTGTCCTGCAGCAGCAGGGTCAGCAGGCCGCCGTCCTTGTGGGCGCCCACGCCCTGGTCGGGGCACCCATGCTCCTGGCTGGGGTAGTGGATGATCTTCAGGCGGTTGTTGTGCGGCGGTGCAACCAGGGCATCCAGTGCCGTGGCCGGCTGCTCCAGCGCCACCAGAAAGGCTTGCAGCAGGCGCTTGGCCACCTGGCGCGCAGCTTCCTGCCAGGCCAGGATTTCGCGCTGTAGTTCGGGAAGCTCCCCGGGCCACTGGTTGGGCCCTTGCAGCCCCCACCAGGCCGGTGTATCGGGGCTCTCGTCGATGGCAGGCAGTTCCTCGCCGAAGTCGATCTGCTCGCGCAGGTCGGGTCGCAGGCGGGTGATTTCCCCGCCCACGCCGGTATAGCCGCGGAAATGCCGGGAATTGCGGATGGCGATGCGCTCTTTGGCCTGCGGCGGCAGCTCGAAGAAGCGGCGGGAGATGGCCTGCAGCCGCTCGATCTGCGCGGTGTCTATGCCGTGCCCTTCCAGGTAGAAAAAGCCGATGTCGCGCGCGATGTGGGCCAGCCGCGTATGAAGCGGGGTGTGGCGCGTGGCGTCGCCCAGTGCCGCAAGGTCGATGACCGGCAGCGCGTCCCGCAGTGCGCTGGACGGCGCTGCATGCCCGATGGGAGGCGCAGGGAAAATGGCGTGTGCGGCGGTGCTCATGCAGGCTCCTCAAGTCTGTCGGCAGGGAAGGGGGATGGGCTGCTGGCGGCGGCATGCTCCAGGGCCTGCCGCAGGTCGGCCAGCAGGTCGTCGGGATGCTCTATGCCGATGGACAGGCGCACCAGGCCCGGCGCAATGCCCACGCGCGCCAGCTCCGCATCGCTGAGCAGGTGGTGGGTGGTTTCGGCCGGTATGGCTGCCAGCGATTTGCTGTCCCCGATGTTGACCAGGCGCTGGAACAGCTGCAGTGCGTCGTAGAACTGCCGCGCCGCAGTCCTTCCGCCATGCAGTTCGAAGGACAGCAGGCCGGGGACCAGCCCGCCGCGCAGGTAGCGGCGGGCCAGTTCGCGCTCCGCCTGCCCGGCAGCGGTGGCATGGAAAACGCGTGCCACCTGGGGCTGCGCCTGCAGGAAATCCAGCACGGCCCGGGTGTTGCTGCTGATGCGCTCCATGCGCAGCGCCAGCGTCTCCAGCCCCTGCAGCAGCAAAAAGGCCGAGTGGGCAGCCAGCGTGGCGCCCGCATTGCGCAGCATGACGGTGCGCGCACGTGCCAGCAGCGCCGCCTCGGGGTAGCGTTCGGTGAACACCACATGGTGGAAGGCCGGATCCGGGCGCGTGAGTTGGGGGTAGCGCCGGGCCTGCGCATTCCAGTCGAAGCGGCCGCCGTCCACGATCAGTCCGCCGATGACGCAGCCATGTCCGCCTATGTATTTGGTCGCCGAGTGCACCACCACGTCGGCGCCGTGCTCCAGGGGGCGGACGAGCAGAGGCGTGGCGCTGGTGTTGTCCACCACCACCGCGATGCCGTGGGCATGGGCCAGCGCGGCAACCGCGGCAATGTCGGCCACCTCCCCCGAGGGATTGGCGACGGACTCCAGGAACACGGCCTTGGTGCGCTCTGTGATGGCCGCGCGCAGGGCATCGCTGTCGCCGCGCGCCACCACGGTGCTGGCAATGCCGCGGCCTTGCAGCACGTGCACCGCCAGGTTGTGGGTACCGCCATACAGGGCCGAGGCCAGGATCACATGGTCGCCCGACTGGGCCAGCGTGGCCAGCGTGATGTCGATGGCTGCCATGCCGGACGCCACGGCCAGCGCGGCGGCTCCGCCTTCCAGCTGGGCGATGCGTTGCTCCAGCACGGCCTGCGTGGGATTGCCCGTGCGTGCGTACACCGGCCCTTCCTGCACCAGGTCGAACAGCTCCGCGCCGTGCTGGGCATCCTCGAACAGGAAGGATGTGGTCTGGTAGATGGGAATCGCAGCACTGCGCTGGTGCTGCAAGCCGTCGTAGCCCGCGTGGAGCACGATGGTGTCGGGCCGCCAGGCGGCATTGCGGCCGAAAGCGGGTGCCTGGCTCATGCGGCAAGCGCTTGCCTGGGTTCGGCAGCGGCAGCCTTCGCCGGGGCTGCCGGCGTGGCGCGCACCAGGGTGCCGACGATATGCTGCGGGTTGCGCAGCAGGTTCAGGATGGGGCAATTCTTTTCCACGGCGGCGAACAGCTCTTCGAGCTGCGCATCCGATGCGCTGGACGCGACCCGTACTTCGTAGCGGATGTCATGCGGCCAGATGGGCGTGGACTCGTGGCCGGGATGGCCGCCGCGCGGGTCTATGGTGCCGCGCACGTCGACTTCCACGCTGTCCAGCGGTACCTGCAGCAGTGCCGCCTGGATCTCGAAGATGTGGGTGACGCAGGTGCCCAGCACGCCCAGCTGCAGCTCGGGCGAGGAGGGTCCCAGGTTGAAGCCGGCGAAGTCGTAGGGACTGTCGCTGATCACCTGGTGCTCGCGGATGCGCAGGCGGCGGATGCCGCTGCGCCCCTCGGCGGTGACATGGGCGTGCAGCGAGGCGGCCTCGGCACGGCCTTCGGCAATGCGTTGCTGGCGCCCCAGGACGGCGTGGCGCTTGTGGTGCAGGTAGTCGTTCAGGCTCATGGTGTTTCTCCGGTGGGAATGGCGCCATGGTCGGCCAAGCCCGCGGTGCCGGCTACGAAGCTTTTCGAGCTTGCATATGCGCTTTTCATATGCGCTTTTCATATGCGTTTTTCGCAGGCGACAGCCTCCGGGACCGGTTGCCCGATTTCTGCATATCGATACACGGATTCCTTCGTTGGCGAAGTGCGGACCGCGGACCTATGGTGCAGGCACTTTCACTGACTTCCGGAGGGACGACATGGATGAGTTTTTGCCCATTGCGCAGCGTGCGCCCTGGACGCGGCGCCATTTCCTGGGGGCCGCGACGGCGGCGGGTTCCGTGGGCGTGGCAGGCCTGCTGCCGCTGGCCGTGCGCTCGCAGCCGCGCAAGATCACCCTGGCCTGGAGCCAGGCCAGCTTCTGCCAGGTGCCCGTGCCGATTGCGCTGGAGCGCGGCTTCTTCGAGAAGAACGGCCTGCAGGTGGAGGTGCTGAACTGGGGCGGCTCCGCCGACCAGCTGCTGGAGGCGCTGGCCACCGGCAAGGCCGAGGTCGGCGTGGGGCTGATCCACCGCTGGGTCAAGCCGCTGGAGGCGGGGCTGGATGTGAAGATCGTGGGCAGCGTGCACGGCGGCTGCCTGCGTCTGGTGGGGGTCAACGCCGCCGGCGTGACGCAGGACGTGAGGACGCTCAAGGGCAAGGTGATCGGCGTGTCCGACCTGAACAGCCCGGCCAAGCAGTTCTACGGCATCCACCTGGCCAGAAAGGGCCTGAACATCGACAAGGATGTGGAGTGGCGCGTCTATCCGGCGGATCTGCTGGATGTGGCGGTGAAGAAGGGCGAGATCCACGCCATTGCCGACGGCGATCCCAACCTCTATCTGATCGAAAAGCGCAACCCCGGCGTGTTCACCGAACTGGGCAACAGCGCCACGGGCGAATATGCCGAGAAGATCTGCTGCGTGCTGGGAGCCAGCGCCAAGTTCGTGCGCGACGACCGCAAGAGCGCGGCGGGCGTGGTGCGCGCGCTGGCCCAGGCCTCGGACTATGTGGCCGAGAACCCGAACGAGGCGGCCCGGATCTTTGCCCGCTACACGCCCAAGTTCGAAGTGCCGGACCTGCAGCGCCTGATCGCCGAGCTCACCTACAAGCACCATCCGCACGGCGGCCGCCTGCATGACGAGGTGCGCGACTTCGTCAGCGACTTCCGCTCTGCGGGCATTCTGAAAAAGAGCACCGACCCGGCACGCTTTGCGCGCCACATCACGCAGGATGTGCTGTCATGAGCAGCGTACAAGCCATGGCGGAGCGGGGGGCGGCCCCGGCCCTTGCCCAGGCGCGTGTGCAGCCGCCTGCCGCGTTGGTTCGCACAGGCCCGTGGCGCCAGGGCCTGGCCGCGGCGCTGGCCTGGCTGCTGCTGGGCGTGCTGACCTGGCTGTGGCCGAACAAGGAAATCGGCTTCAGCGACTGGGCCTACACCACGGAATTTGCCGCGCTCACGGCCGCCGTCGCGGTGCTGTTGGCGGCGTTGGCCCTGGCGGGAGGGCGGGCCGGGCGGGTTTTGCGCTGGCTGCGTCCGGCAGGCGCCTGGCTGATCGCGGCGCCCGTGCTGCTGGCCGTGTGGGAGGTGGCAACGGCCAAGCTGGGCCTGCTGCCCCCGCCGTTCTTCGCACCGCCGCAAAGCCTGCTGGAGGTCTACCTGGACGACACGGCCCGGCTCGGCATTTCGGTGGCCTACTCGCTGCGCCTGCTGCTGCAGGGCATCGTGATCGGCAGCGCGGTGGGTTTTGTCACCGGCGTATGGGTGGGCTGGTCGCGCGTGGCCGGCTACTGGGTGCATCCGCTGCTGCGCTTTCTGGGGCCGGTGCCGGCATCGGCGCTGCTGCCGCTGGCTTTCTTCTTTGCGCCCAGCAGCCACAGCGCGGCCGTGTTCCTGATCGCGCTGGCCACCTTCTTCCCGGTGGCCGTGCTGACCTGGTCCGGCGTGGCCAACGTCAGCAAGAGCTATTACGACGTGGCCCGCACCCTCGGGGCGTCGGAATGGTTTCTGGTGCTGCGCGTGGCCATTCCTGCCGCGCTGCCCCAGGTCTTCGTGGGCCTGTTCATGGGGCTGGGCGCTTCGTTCTCCGTGCTGATCACGGCCGAGATGATGGGCGTGAAGGCGGGATTGGGCTGGTATCTGCAATGGGCCCAGGGCTGGGCCGCCTACGCCAACATGTATGGCGCCCTGCTGGTGATGGCGGTGCTGTGCTCGGGCCTGATCACCCTGCTGTTCGCCGTGCGCGACCGGCTGCTGGGCTGGCAGAAAGGAACCGTGAAATGGTGAGCGCTGCAAACGAGCTTCGGCGGCCTGCACAGGCCGGCGGCACTGCCGGCGCGCGCATCGACATCGCCGATGTGTCGCACCATTTTGCCCAGCCCGGCGGGGCCAGCCTGCCGGTGCTGGACCATGTCGGCCTGCAGGTGAGGCCCGGCGAGTTCGTGGCGCTGCTGGGGCCCAGCGGCTGCGGCAAGTCCACGCTGCTGCGCCTGGTGGCGGGGCTGGAGCCGCCGGCCAGTGGCCGGGTCACGCAGGACGGCCGGCCCATCGAGCGGCCCGATCCCTCGCGCATCGTGGTCTTCCAGGACCCGACCCTGTTCCCCTGGCGCACGGTGCGCGACAACGTGGCTTTGGGCCTGCAGGCCCGCAAGGTGCCCAGGGACCAGCATGCGCGCATCGACGAAGCGCTGGCGCTGGTGGGGCTGTCCGAATTCGCGGCCAGCTATCCGCACCAGCTCTCGGGCGGCATGGCCCAGCGCGTGGCCCTGGCGCGCGCGCTGGTCAACGAGCCGCAGCTGCTGATACTGGACGAACCGCTGGGCAAGCTCGATTCGCTGACCCGGCTGTCCATGCAGGGCGAGCTGCTCAGGCTGTGGCAGCGCACCGGCTTCTCGGTGCTGCTGGTCACGCACGATGTGGAAGAGGCGCTGTTCCTGGCCGACCGCGTGGTGGTGTTCTCGCAGCGTCCGGCGCGCACGGTGGCGGAGCTGGCCGTGGACTTGCCCCATCCGCGCCATCGCACGCAGCCGCGCTTTGTCGAGCTGCGCCAGCAGGCGCTGCACCATCTCGGACTGGATGACGTGGCCTGATGCCCGAGCGCGTAGCGGATGCCCCCTGGCTGATCTGGCTGCTGGAAGCAATCCATCGCGGGCAGGTGGGCCTGCTGCAGCTGCTGCACGGCCTGGGCTGGACGGGGGATGTCGATGGGCAGCCGGCCTGGCCGTGGACGCAGCGCCTGGCCGGCGAATACCTGCTGGTGGACCAGGCCCAGGCACGCCAGCTGGCCTGGAGCCTGGGTGCCATCGCTGCGGCGCTGGTCCTGCTGGCTCTCGCAATGCTGTGGCGGCGCAGGCGCCGCCGGAGCCTGTGCCTGCTGGGGATGGCGCTGGCTGCCGTCGTGCTGGCACCCTGGCCTTCACGCCAGGTGGTGCTGGTGCAGGCCGGGCCTTCGAGTTTTCACCGCAATCCCTTGCCGTTCACCGACGCGGCCATCGTCCGCGGTGCTGCGCAATACCGCCGCCTGTGCCTGCAGTGCCATGGTGCGGCGGGTGACGGCCAGGGGCCGGAGGCGTCGGCCCAGCCCGTGTGGCCGCCCAGCTTCATCGGCCCGCTGCTCTGGCGCCGTGCGGACGGCGAGCTGCTGCAGGCGGTGCGCCATGGCGTGCGGAACGGCCAGGGGCGCCCGACCATGGCCGGCGTTGCCGGCCAGCTGTCGGTGGCGCAGAGCTGGGAGCTGCTGCATTTTCTGCGTGCCCAGGCCGCGGGCCGGCTGCTGAATGCTACCGGCAACTGGGCCCAGCCGGTTGCCCTGCCGGACATGCCGCTGCGCTGCCACCGCCCCGACAAGACGCGGGTACGGGACTGGCGGGGGCAGCGCCTGCGGCTGGTCAGTCTGGCCGATGCCCGTCAGCTGCCGCCCGATCCGCGCATGGTGACGCTGTGGCTGCCGCCTGCCGGACCGCTGCCGGCGCTTCCCGAACAAGTGGATTGCATCGTCGTCTCGGGCTCGGTGGCGCAGCAGGCCCTGGGCCTAGTGAACGGCGATGCCGCGATGCGCGATGTGCAGCTGCTGGCCGACAAGGACGGCTGGCTGAGGGCGCGCAACAGCCGTGCCGTGGGCAACTGGAATGACGAGGACCTGCTGTGCCGCAGCGCACAAGACACACAAGCGCCGGCGACCCCTGCGGTGCCGGTGGCCGAAGACGGTCTGACCCGCATCCTGCGGCGCATGGACCTGGAGCCGGTGCGCTATGTCAAGGGCGGGCGGGTACATGGCCTGCGCTGATGCCCTGCGGCGCGCGGTCCCGGTACACGGCTTCAGCCTTCGCGCCCTTCGTTGAGCTTCTGGCGTACCACTTCCGGTGTCAGCGTCGGGACGAAGCTCTCGATGAAGTGGCAGGCGTAGTCGCGCAGCCAGATGCCGCGGCGCACGGCAATGCGCGTGAGATTGATCTCGAACAGGTGGCGCGCGTCGATGGCGCGCAGCAGGCGGTCGCGTTCGGCGTCGAAGGCGATGGAGGCCACGATGCCTATGCCCATGCCCAGCTCCACATAGGTCTTGATCACGTCCGCATCCATGGCCGTCAGAACGATTTCGGGAGCCAGGCCTTCGCGTGCAAAGGCTTCGTCGATATGCGCGCGGCCCGTGAATCCATGCTCGTAGGTGATGATGGGATGGCCGGCCAGGTCTTCCAGGGAGATAGGCCTTGCCTGCAGCAGCAGCGGATGCCCGGGAGGCACGATCACGCTGTGCGACCAGCGGTAGCCGGGCAGGGTCAGCAGCTGCTCGTAGTTGGCCAGGGCCTCGGTCGCCACGCCGATGTCGGCTTCCCCGGCCAGCAGCATTTCGGCAATCTGCTGCGGCGAGCCCTGGCGCAGATGCAATGTCACGCCCGGGTAGACCTTGCGGAAGTCCCGCACCACGGCAGGCAGTGCGTAGCGGGCCTGGGAATGCGTGGCCGCCACGTAGAAGACGCCCGTGTCCTTTTCCTTGAAGTCCTTGCCCGCGTTCTTGAGATTGCCGGCCTCCAGCAGCAGCCGGTCGATGATGGGCAGCAGCGTCTTGCCGGGCGGCGTCAGCCCGGTGAGACGTTTGCCCGCGCGCGTGAAAATCTCCACGCCGAGCTCTTCCTCCAGTTCACGGATCTGGCGGCTGATGGCGGGCTGGGAGGTGAAGAGAACGGCGGCAACCTCGGTCAGGTTGTAGTTGTTGCGCGCGGCTTCGCGGATGGAACGCAGTTGCTGGAAGTTCATGGCCGGGCTCCGTCGCCCGCCGCCGCGTCGGCCTGCGGCCGGCCTTGCCGCTCCAGGAACTCCAGCTGATTGCCTGCCGGGTCCTTGATGTAGATCTGCTGCGCCTGCGCAGCCTCGGGGTGGCTCTCGATGAAGCTCAGATCGAATGCGGCCAGGCGGTTCCTGAGGTCGCCGATGCCTTCGATGTTGAAGGCCACATGCTGGGTGGGACCGCGCCCGTGCGGGCCGACATCCGGCGTGAAGCACAGCAGCTGGTGGCCCATCTCGAACTGCAGCAGCTGTTTTTTCTCCGGTGCATGCCGCTCATGGGCTCCGAGCACGGTGGCGTAGAAGAAGCGGATTTCCTCCCGTGACCGGGGATGGAAATTGAAATGGATATGGTGGACGGATGTGATGTTCATGGGACTGCATGCCTGTTGCGGCAGGAAAGCACATGCCCTGCCGTATCTGTGGCCGGGGGGCGAAGGCCTGGGGCGGCGGCTTCAGCCTGCTCCTGCGGGAGCGCAGGGCTGGGCCGCAGGCCGCGAAGGTTTCACGGCCGGGGACAGTGCAGTCCGGTGCGAGGGTGCAGGTGCGGGCGGGTGGCACTCATCAGGCATTGCCTTGGAAGGTTCTATTGGGCAGCCACTATAGAAAAGCCTGTTTATAAAAACAATTAATGTTTTTTTACTTCAAAATTACTTAAACATATTTGGAGGGCGGTACCTTGCTTTTTGCTATGAAAAAAAGAGCTTTCTTCGCTTGACCGCCAAGCGAAGAAAGCTCTTCTGGATGTCATTGGCCGGCGTGCGCCCGTCGGCCTGGGGCCGGGTTTCAGCGCCGGTGATCGGCCTTGCGCGCCAGCGACTCGCCGGCGAACTGGACCACGGACACCAGCGCCACGAGGATCACGATGACCTCGAACATCACCCGGGTCTCGTAGCGTTCGTAGCCATAGCGTATGGCCAGGTCGCCCAGGCCGCCCGCGCCCACGGCGCCGGCCATGGCCGAGGCATTGACCATGGCGATCACGCTGACCGTCATGCCGCCGATGATGCCGGGCAGGGCCTCGGGCAGCAGCACGTGCCGCACGATGTGCCAGCGCTTGCAGCCCATGGCGCGCGCGGCTTCCACCAGCCCGGAATCCACCTCGTTGAGGCTGACCTGGGCGATGCGGGCATAGAACGGGATCAGGTTGGCCGACAGCGGCACCACTGCGGCCCAGGTGCCCAGCGTGGTGCCGACGATGCCGCGCGTGACCGGCAGCAGGGCCACGAGCAGGATGATGAAGGGGATGGCACGGAAGACGTTCACCGCGACCGACAGCCCCTTGTGGAAACGCGGCAGCGCATACAGGCCGCGCGGCCCGGTGACGGTGAGCACGATGGCCAGCGCCAGCCCGAGGCCGATGGCGATCACCGAGGAAGAGGCCACCATCAGCAGGGTCTCGGCCAAGGCCTGGAGGTACTTGTCAATCGGCGCGGACATAGCCCAGCAGCTCCAGTTGGTCGGCGCCGGTGGACTGGCGCAATGCATCGAGTGAAGGCAGGCCGGCGGCCGGTGCCGCGACCAGCAACTGCCCCAGCGAGTGGCCATGCAGCCGATCCAGGCCGCCGTGCAGCAGCGTCGCCTGCGGGCCCAGGGCCGCCAGGGCCTGCAGCGGCAGGCCCTGGGGCCGCCGGCTGCCGGCAAAGCGCAGGCCGAGCACGGCGCGGTCCGCTGCGCAGGCCGGCGTGGGCTGCAGCCGTTGTGCAAGGTCGGGCGGCAGGCCCTGCTGCAGCGGCTGCAGCAGGGCCTGGGTGGCTGCGGCTTGCGGAGCGCCGAAGACGCGCCAGACCTCCCCCACCTCCTGCACCTGCCCCTGGTCCAGCACCAGCACGCGGTCGCAGATGGCGCGGATCACCGCCATGTCGTGGGTGATCAGCACCACGGTCAGCCGGAGCTGGCGGTTGATGTCGCGCAGCAAGGCAAGGATGGACTCGGTGGTCTCGGGATCCAGGGCGCTGGTGGCTTCGTCGCACAGCAGCACCTCGGGGCCATGCACCAGCGCACGCGCAATGCCCACGCGCTGCTTCTGTCCGCCCGACAGCTGGGCAGGATAGGCGCCGCCCCTGTCGGCCAGGCCGACCAGCGCCAGCAGCTCGTCCACGCGGGCCTTGATGACGGCCGGACGCTCGCCGGCCACGCGCAGCGGCAGGGCCACGTTCTCATGCACGGTCTTGGCCGACAGCAGGTTGAAGTGCTGGAAGATCATGCCGATGCGCCGGCGCAGCGCGACCAGGCCATCCTCGTCCAGCCGTGCGGGATCCACGCCGTGGATCCGTACCCGGCCTTCGGACGGGATTTCCAGCGCATTGATGGTGCGCAGCAGCGTGGACTTGCCGGCGCCGCTGCGGCCGATGATGCCGAACACCTCGCCATGGCGGATGTCGAAATCCACGGCCGACAGGGCCTGCACCGGTCCGCCGGGGCCGGCATAGGCCTTGCCCACGCCGTCGAACACGATATGCGGTGCGAGCTGCACCGCGGGAGGAAGCGTGGTCATGCCGCAGCTCAGAACGCGGGGATCACCGAGCCCTGGTACTTTTGCTGGATGAACTGGCGCACCGGCTCGGACTGGTAGGCAGCGACCAGTTGCCGGGCCCACGGCGCATCCTTGTCCCTGGAGCGTATGGCAATGATGTTGACGTAGGGATTGCGCTCGCGCTTTTCCACGGCGATGCCGTCGCGCGTGGCGATCAGTCCCGCCTGGTAGGCAAAGCTGTTGACGATGGCGGCGGCCGCCAGGTCGTCCAGCGAACGGGCCAGCACCACCGAGGCCACTTCCACCAGTTCCACCTTCTGGCGCAGTGCCGTCACGTCGGCCAGCGATGCCGTGCCGGTGAAGGGATCGAAGCCGGGCTTGAGATCCAGCACGCCCTGGTCGCGCAGCACCACCAGGGCGCGGGTCTGGTTGCTGGGATCGTTGGGTATGCCCACGCGCGCGCCGGCCGGCAGATCGGCCAGGCGCTTGAACTTCCGGGAATAGAAGGCGATGGGCGAGATGTAGGTATCGCCCGCGGAGACCAGCTGGTAGCCACGCTGCTGGTTCTGGTCGCGCAGGAAGGGGGTGTGCTGGAAGGAGTTGGCCTCGAGGTCGCCGTTGTGCACGCCCTCGTTGGGGCTGACGGAGCCGCTGAGCACCACGGGCTTGACGCTGAGGCCGCGCTCCCGGGCCACCTTGGTGACCACTTCCCAGATCTCTTCGTCCACGCCGCCGCGCACTCCCACGCGGATCAGCGAAGGTGCCGCGGCCGATGCAGGCCCGCTTGCGGTGCCCGCCGCGGGAAGCAGGAAGGCGGCGGAGGTTCGGAGAAAGTCGCGCTTGTTCATGGTGGAAATCCGGTCTTCTGTTGTGGGATGCCGCAGTATCGGAAGCCAGGGCGGGGCGTGGCAACGAAGCTTTGCGGCTAAGCAAATACGCTTTGGGTATGAGTGGCCTGCGGGGTGGCATCACCCTGCGGCAGCAGCGCGATGGAGGCGCCGTGCGTGTCGCCCTGCGTGATGGCGCCCAGCGGGCCGGCCTGCGTGGTGTACAGGCCGATGGCGAACGGGCCCTCGCCCTGCTGCGCCAGGCGGGCGGCAGCGGCGCGGCTGGCGCTGGCACTCTCCAGCTTCAGCCAGGTGCTGCCCAGCGGCAGGCTGGCGCTGGCGCTGCCGTTGCCGGCAACCGCGTCATCCTGCAGGTCCAGCAGCGCGCGGTAGCGCGCAAGCGTCGCGGCGACATCGTGCACGGCAATGCGCAGATGGGCCACGCCCTGCACGCCATTGGCATGTTCGCGCACGCGGCCCTCGGGCACGCGCAGGGCGCGCGGCGTCACGTCGCCGCACAGAAAGGGCAGGTCCGGCGTGGCGGGCCGTGCGTTCTGCCATCGCAGTTCCACGCCGTCGGGGCGCAGCCGGCCGCCGTCGACGGGCGGCTGGTAGGCCAGGCCGCGCGACAGTGCCTGCGCCACGACCTGGGGGGTGGAGGAAGGCAGCAGCGCGAAATCCACGATGCCCGGGCCGAAACGGGCCAGCTTGGACCACCAGGGGTGGACTTCTTCGGGGGCTTTCCAGGCGATCAGCTCGAAGTAGGAGCCGTCCTGGAACACCACCAGCGCATTGTGGGTGGCCCGCCCCGGATGGTCTCCGCCGGGCGTCACCGTGAAGCCCAGGCTGCGGTAGTCGGCGATGGCTTGCTGCAGGTCGTGCACGGCGATCACGATGTGGTCCAGAGGCAATGGCATGAGGCTTTCTCCTGTGTGTGAAAGCGCCATGCTGGTGCCGCGGCCCACGCAGGGCAAATGCCGGATGCGGCTTTGCTTATGCGTTTTGTGCCGGATGCGCCGGGGGCGGGCATATCTGCTGGCTGCATATCCAAGTGCGAAAACAGCAGTTCGGGAAAGAGGGCGGCCTTCCTAGCATGCAAGCCATCCGGAGAGCTTTTCCGGTTCCTGCGTTACAGCGCCTCGACGGCATGAAGGGTGGATGATCTAGTGCAAAAGCAAAGCAGAAGAAACAACGGCTGGCGGTGGCTGGCTGCAATGGCCGCGGGTGTCTGGCTGGCGGGCTGCTCGCCGCAGGGCGCGGGCAAGGCAGGCACGCAGCAGGCAGGGGCGGCGCAGGGGGGGAGAGCTGGTGTACCTGGAGCAGCAGGCGCATACCAGCCTGTATCCGCCCGCCGGGGGCTTCTATCCCAATGGCGGCGTGCTCAACCAGATCACGGACAAGCTGACCTACCAGGATCCGCAGACGCTGGAAATCCAGCCCTGGATCGCCGAGTCCTGGAGCATCAACGGCAATGCCACGGAATTCACCTTCAAGCTGCGTCCCGGGGTCAGCTTCTCGGACGGCACGCCGCTGGACGCTACCGCCGTGGCCCGCAATTTCGATACCTACGGCCTGGGCAACAAGGCCTTGAAACTGCCGGTCTCGGAGGTCATCAACAACTATGAGCGCAGCGAAGTCCTGGACCCGCTGACGGTGAAGTTCTACTTCAGCAAGCCGTCGCCGGGCTTTCTGCAGGGCACGTCGGTCATCGGTTCGGGACTGGTGTCGCTGGCCACGCTGGCCCGGCCGTTCGAGGAGCTGGGCGACGCCACGCGCATCATCGGCTCCGGTCCGTTTGTGGTGGCCAGCGAAACCCTGGGCAAGGAGCTGCTGCTCAAGGCCCGCGCCGACTACAACTGGGGCCCGGCCAGGCATGCGCACCAGGGCCGGGCGCGGCTGGACAGCATCCGCTTCGTGGTCACGCCCGAAGACAGCGTGCGCATCGGCGCCCTGCTGGCCGGACAGGCCGGCCTGATCCGCCAGGTCCAGGCCTATGACGAAAAGCGCGTGCAGGACCAGGGCTTGCGGATCTATGCGCCGTCCACGCGCGGCGTGAACAACAGCATCGCTTTCCGCCCCGACAATCCGCTCGTGGCCGATGTGCGCGTGCGCAAGGCGCTGCTGCACGGCACGAATGCGGCCGAGGTGGTGCAGACCCTGTTCTCGGCCCACTATCCGCAGGCGACATCGGTGGTGGCCAGGTCGGCGGCCGGCTATGTGGACCTGTCGTCCGAGCTCAAATTCGATCCCGAGCTGTCCCGCCGCCTGCTGGACGAGGCCGGCTGGACCCTGGGGGCCGGCGGACTGCGCCAGAAGGACGGCCAGGAGCTGGTGCTGACGGCTTACGAATCCCTGCCGCAGCCGCAGAACAAGGAAACGCTGCAGCTGGTGGCCCAGCAGTGGAGCAGGCTGGGCGTCAAGCTCAATGTGCTGGCCGGCGATGCGGGCAGCAGAACGCTGGACAGCCTGGACCCCGCCCGGACGCCGGTGGCGCCGAACATGGTGGGCCGCGCCGACCCGGACGTGATCAAGAGCAACTACTACCCCACCAACCGCAATGTGCTGCTGCAAAAGGGCGGCGTCAGCCAGAAGGTCAACAGCTTCGTGGATGCCAGGCTCAACGGCCTGCTGGATGCGATTGCCGCCGAGACCGACGCGGCCAGGCGCTTGCAGCTCACGGGGGACGTGCAGCGCTACCTGATCGAGCAGGCCTACGTGATTCCGATCTTCGAGGAGCCGCAGGCCTTCGCGGGCGCCCCCTGGGTCAGGGATGTGGGCTTCGAGGCCGTGGGCCGGCCCAGCTTCTACGCCACCTGGCTGGCCAAGCGATGACTGCCTATCTGTTGCGGCGCACCGGCCAGGCCCTGCTGGTGCTGTGGGCGGCCTTCTCGGCATCGTTCGTGCTGCTGCAGCTCATGCCCGGCGATGCGGTGCTGATCAAGTTCCTCAACCCCGACCTGGGCCTGGGGCCGGAGCAGATCGCCGAGATCCAGGCGGCCTACGGCGCCGACCAGCCGGTCTGGCGCCAGTACCTGCACACGCTGGGGCAGTTCCTGTCCGGGCATTTCGGCTACTCGCTGCAGGCCGGCGTGCCGGTCAGCCAGGGCCTGGCCACCAATCTTCCGCCCACGCTGCGCCTGGCATCGCTGGGGTTGGCGGCCGCGCTGCTGCTGGCCGTGGGGCTGGCGCTGCTGGCCAGCCTGGTGCGGTGGCGGCCCGTGCGCGCGCTGCTGCAGTCGCTGCCCCCGCTTTTCGCCTCGATTCCGGTGTTCTGGCTGGGCATCATGCTGATCCAGTGGGTGTCCTTTCGCCTGGGCTGGGTGCCGGTCATCAATCCGGGACCCTGGCAGGGGCTGATCCTGCCGACGCTGACGCTGGCCATACCCATCTCCGCGCCGCTGGCGCAGATCCTGATGCGCAACCTGGACGCCGCGCTGGCCCAGCCCTATGTGGCCGTGGCGCGGGCCAAGGGCGCGTCGCAGCTGCACGTGCTGCTGCGGCATGCGGCGCGCAACGCGGTCCTGCCCGTGCTGACCATGGGCGGGATGCTGTTCGGCGAGCTGCTGGCCGGTGCCGTGGTGACCGAGGCGGTCTTCGGCCTCAACGGCCTGGGCAGTCTGACCCAGCAGGCCGTGGGCAACCAGGACACGGCCGTGCTGCAGGCGGTGGTGATGGTGTCCGCCACGGCCTTTGTGACCATCAACCTGATCGTGGACCTGCTCTATCCCTGGCTGGATCCGCGGCTTGCCCATGCGGCGGGAAGCTGAAACCATGAATGCACTGACGCAAAAGAAAGGGCTGGCGCTGCAGCGGCCGCCAGCCACCCCGTTGCCGCGGGCCGGGGTGCAGCCGGCTGCTGCGGCCCAGCAGATTTCCAAAAAACCATGGCGGCTGCCATCCGTTCTGCGGCGTGTTGTACGCATGCCGCCGGGGCTGTGGCTGGCCTGGAGCGTGCTGGTCCTGGTGCTGCTGTGGGCGCTGGTGCCGGGCTGGTTTGCCGGCCAGGATCCGCTGGCGGGCCTGGCCGGCCAGCAGCTGCGCGCCCCCGGCGCAGGCCATTGGCTGGGCACCGATGCGCTGGGCCGCGATGTCTGGGCCCGCGTGGTTCATGGCGCGGTGCACTCGTTGTCCGGGGCCCTGGTCGCCGTGGGCGTGGGCCTGTTTGGCGGCACCGCGCTGGGTCTGCTCGCAGGCGCGGCCGGAGGCCGCCTCGACGATGCGCTGATGCGCCTGGTGGACGTGCTGCTGGCCGTACCTGCGCTGCTGCTGTCGCTGACCATCATCATCGTGCTGGGCTTCGGCACGGTGAACGCGGCCATTGCCGTGGGCGTGGCATCGGTGGCCGGCTTTGCCCGGCTGGTGCGTTCCGAAGTCGTGCGTGTGCGCCGCACGGAGTACGTGGAAGCGGCCTTCGGCAGCGGCGGGCGCTTCGGCGCCGTGCTGTGGCGCCATGTGCTGCCCAATTCGCTGACATCGGTGGTGGCGCTGGCGGCGCTGCAGTTCGGCACGGCCATCCTGGCCATTGCCACGCTGGGCTTCCTCGGCTACGGCGCACCGCCGCCCACTCCGGAATGGGGGCTGCTGATCGCGGAAGGGCGCAACTACCTGGCCACCGCCTGGTGGCTGACCACGGTGCCCGGGCTGGTGGTGGTGGCCGTGGTGCTGGCGGCCAACCGTATCGGCGTGGCGCTGACGGGGGCACCGTCATGAACGCCTGGCAGCAATGGCGGCAGCGCCTGCTGCGCGCGGCAGGGGCGGGGCCGGCTGCGTGCGCGTCCGCAGCGCCTGCGGGCGGCGCGGTGCTGGAGATCGACGATCTGCAGATCGCCTACCGCGAAGACGGCCGGCTGCGCCGCGTGGTGCACGGCGTCTCGCTGGCGGTGCATCCCGGCGAGGTGGTGGCTCTGGTGGGGGAATCGGGCTCCGGCAAATCGACCACTTCGCAGGCGACCATCGGCCTGCTGCCGGCCAACGGCCAGGTGGTGGGGGGCCGCATACGCCTGCTGGGCGAGGATGTGACCCATGCCGGCGAGTCGCAATGGCGCGGCCTGCGCGGCCGCGTGGTGAGCCTGGTGCCGCAGGATCCGACGGCATCGCTGAACCCGGTGCGCACCATCGGCGCCCAGGTGGCCGAGGTGCTGCAGCTGCATGGCTGCAGGGACCGCGCAGCCATCGAGCGTCAGGTGGTGGAGCTGCTGCGCAAGGTGGGGCTGACGCGGCCCGAGCTGCGCGTGCGTCAGTATCCGCACGAGCTGTCGGGCGGCATGAAGCAGCGCGTGCTGATCGCCATGGCCGTGGCGCTGCGGCCGGCACTGATCATTGCCGACGAGCCCACGAGCGCGCTGGACGTGACGGTGCAGCGCCGCATCCTGGATCTGATCGACACGCTGCGGCGCGAGACCGGCACCGCCGTGCTGCTGGTCACGCACGACCTGGGCGTGGCCGCCGATCGGGCCCATCGCATCGTGGTGCTGCGCCAGGGGCAGGTACAGGAAGCCGGGGACACGCTGGAGGTGTTGCGCCAGCCGCAAAGCGCCTATGCGCGCCAGCTGCTGGCCGATGCGCCGGCGCTGTCGGCGGCCCCGCCGCGGCCATTGCCGCAGGAGGCGGGAGAGCCCGACTGGGCCGTGCAGGTCCAGGGGCTGTGCCAGGAGTTCGCCGTGCCGGGCCAGCGGGCACCGTTCAAGGCTGTGGACGGCGTGGGCTTTCGGGTGCGGCGCGGCAGCACGCATGCCATCGTCGGCGAATCGGGCTCGGGCAAGACCACGACCATCCGGGCGCTGGCCGGCCTGCTGCGGCCCACGGGCGGCCGGATCCGCATCGCGGGCGAGGACGTGACCGCGCTGCGTGGGGAGGCGCTGCGACGGTTCCGCCGCAAGGTGCAGCTGGTCTATCAAAACCCCTTTGCCTCGCTGGACCCGCGCCAGACGGTCTTCGCGATTGTCGAGGAGCCGCTGCGCAACTTCGGTGCATTGCCGGCGGCCGAGCGCCGCCGGCGGGTGGAAGAGACCCTGGCCCGCGTGGGCCTGGCGCCCGAGCTGCAGCAACGCCGCCCGCATGCGCTGTCCGGCGGCCAGCGCCAGCGCGTGGCCATTGCGCGCGCCCTGGTGCTGCAGCCCGAGGTGCTGGTGCTGGACGAAGCCGTCTCGGCGCTGGACGTGACGGTGCAGGCCCAGATCCTGCGCCTGCTGGAAGAGCTGCAGCAGCAGCTGCGGCTGACCTATGTCTTCGTGACGCACGACCTGTCGGTGGTGCGCCAGATCGCCCACACCGTCTCCGTGCTGCAGCATGGCCAGGTGGTGGAGGCGGGCACGGTGGAGCAGGTCTTCACCCAGCCCGAAAGCCATTACACCCGTGAACTGATTGCCGCCATCCCCGGCACAAGGAGTCTTGATTTTGTCCATCCCCCCAATTCCCCGGAAAAAACGCCTGGGCTTCTTCAGCCGCTTGCTGGATGACGCGCCTGCCGGCGAGCGCTATCGCCTGGTGACCGAACAGATCGCCCATGCCGAAGCCCTGGGCTTCGACTCCGCCTGGGTGGCGCAGCACCATTTCCACGAAAACGAGGGCGGCCTGCCGTCGCCCCTGGTGTTCCTGGCCCATGTGGCGCAGCGCACGCAGCGCATACGCCTGGGCACCGGCGTGGTGACGCTGACCATGGAAAACGCCATCCGCGTGGCCGAGGACGCCGCCGTGCTCGACCTGCTGTCGGGCGGGCGGCTGGAAGTGGGGCTGGGCACCGGCGGCACGGCGGAATCCTTCGAGGCCTTCGGCGTGGATGGCGGCGAGCGCGGCGCCGTTTTCGGGCGCAATCTGCAGCGGCTGCGCGCGGCCTGGCGCGGCGATGTGCTGCCGGGCGGCGTGCGCGTCTATCCCCAGGCGCCGCAGCTGCTGCAACGCCTGTGGCAGGCCACGTTCTCGGTGGAAGGGGCCCGGCGCGCCGGTGCGGCCGGCGAGGGGCTGATGCTCTCGCGCACGCAGCCGCGGCTGGACCAGGCGCCGGGACTTTCCCTTTCCGGGATCCAGAACCCCATCATCGACGCCTACCTGGCCGCGCTGCCGCCGGGCGCTGCGCCGCGCATCCTGGGGTCGCGCACGCTGTTCGTGGCCGACCGCCGCGAGGAAGCACTGCACTGGGCCGAAATCGGGCTGCGCCGCCTGGCCCTGCGCCATGCCGGTGCCTTGGCCGGCCCGTCCTCCGCGGGCCTGTTTGCGCGCGTCGATCCGCAGGCGCCGCTGGAGCAGCTGATCGCCGCCTATGACGTGCACCTGGGCACGCCCGGCGACGTGATCGCCTCGCTGCAGGCCGATACGGCACTGGCGCGCGCTACGGACCTGGTCTTTCAGGTGCATTCCATCGATCCGCCGCACCAGGCCATCCTGCGCTCGCTGGAGCTGACCGCCTCGGTGGTGGCGCCGGCCCTGGGCTGGGCCGGCCCGCCGGGCACCGCTTGCGCATCCACAGCCGCCGAACCCGCGCTGCACGCAGCCTGAGAAAAGGACAACCTATGACCGAATTGCTGCAAGAGCCCCAGGCGCCTGCCGTATCCGGGCAGCCCGCCGATGTGATCGACCAGCTGGCTGGCATTGCCGCAGGCAGCTGGCTGGACGGCCTGCGCCGGGCGCGCCCTGAAACCCGTGCCCAGGCCCAGAAAACCCATCAAGCCCTGTTCTCGCCCGCGGCGCCGGCGGCCGGCCAGGTGGCGCCGGCCGAGCGCCATGCGGTGGCGGCCTTTGTGGCCGGCCTGCACCGACAGCCACATGCAGCGGACTTCCACCTGCGTGCGCTGCAGGCGCTGGCGCCGCAGTGGGCCGGGGCCGTGGCGCAGGCGGCAGATGCCGGCCGGACCCGGGGCCCTTACGGCCGCTATCCCGCAGGCCCGCTGGCGATTGAAGACCAGGCGGGCCCCGAGTTCGCGCTGCCCGAGGCCCTGCAGGCCGTGCTGGACACCCGCTTGGTAGCCGGCTTGCGGCATGCGCATTTCCTGGTCTTTCATCCGCGCGATGCGCAGCCCGGGCGGTTGCGCGCGCTGGAGGCCGCGGGCTGGACGGCCGACGATATCGTCGTGCTCTCTCAGCTGGTGGCTTTTCTGAGTTTCCAGCTGCGCGTGGTGGCCGGCCTGCAGGTGCTGGAGGCCGGCTGGGACAGCGATGCACCCGTGCCGCAGCGCAGCGCCTGCGCAAAGGCGGCGGCGCCGGTGCAGGAGGCCGCGGCGCCGGGCGCCGAGCCCGTGGTCTTCACCCAGGCCGAGCTGGACTGGCAGCCCTGGCTTGCGCCGCTGGACGAAGCGGCGCTGACGCCGCGCCACCATGCGGGCCTGGTGGACGCGGCGCGCGCCAAGTCGCCGTACTTCCGGCTGCTGGCGCGCGACCCGGACACGCTGGGCGCCCGCACGCGCGCCGACAAGGACATCTTCTACAACCCAGAAGCCGGCCTGCCGCGCGCCGAGCGCGAGCTGGCGGCGGCGGCCGCTTCGCGCCGCAACGGCTGCATCTACTGCGCTTCGGTGCATGCGCGCTTTGCCAGCCATTTCGCGCGCCGCCGGGACGATGTGCAGCGACTGCTGGACGAGGGCGTGCAGGCCGACCTGGGCCCGCGCTGGAATGCCATCGTCGATGCCGCCGTGGCGCTCACGGACACGCCGCACGGGCTCACGGCCGGCCATATCGCGGCGCTGCGCCAGCAGGGGCTGGACGCGCGGGCCGTGGCCGACCTGCTGCATGCGGCCGCCTTCTTCAACTGGGCCAACCGGCTCATGCTGTCGCTGGGCTCGGCTGCGTATTCCCAGGGCCTGGAGGGGGGACGGGCTACGGTACGATAGCGGGCTTCGGCTGGCCGCAGGCTTTTGAGTGCCTGTGCCGGGCGCGTTGCAGCGGCCGCCTGTCCGCCTGTTTCCCCTGTCCAACGTCTGAGCGGAATCCGCCATTGAATCCATTGAACGAGTCCGAGCAACATTCGGTGCAAGCCGATCTGGTGGCGGTGCTGGTGGCCGTCACCGCGGGCCAGCCGCGCATCCTGACCACGCGGGCCGGGCGGACCCTGCCTGCCGGTCCGTTCACCGCCAACCACCGCTCGCTGCAGGCCAGCCTGCGCGCCTGGGTGGAGACGCAGACCCACCACCCGCTGGGCTATGTGGAGCAGCTCTATACCTTTGCCGACCGCGACCGCTCGCAGGAAGTGGGCATGCGCGCCATCTCCATCAGCTACCTGGCGCTGACGCGCGAGCTGGATGGCGCCGTGGCGGACGTGGCCCAGCCCGGCTGGCAGGACTGGTACCGCTACTTTCCCTGGGAAGACTGGCGCGAGGGCGAACCGCCGGTGATGGCCGCGCAGATCTTGCCGGGCCTGAAGGCCTGGAGCGAAAATGCTTCGGATAACGTAGCGCGAAGTGCTCGATGGCAGAGGGTTTCAATGACTTTTGGCCTTGAGGGCAACGAGTGGAACGAGGAGCTGGTGCTGCAGCGCTATGAGCTGTTGTTCGAGGCCGGCCTGGTTCCCGAAGCCTGGCGCGACGGCGTGGCCGCGTCGGCCGGCTGCCTGGTCGCGGGCGCGGCCATGAGCAACGACCACCGGCGCATTCTGGCCACCGGCATCGCGCGGCTGCGCGCCAAGATCAAGTACCGGCCCGTGGTGTTCGAGCTGATGCCGCCCGAGTTCTCGCTGCTGCAGCTGCAGCAGGCCGTGGAGGCGCTGGCCGGGCGCGGCCTGCACAAGCAGAACTTCAGGCGCCAGATCGAGCAGCAGGCCCTGGTGGAGGAGACCGGGCAGATGGTCATGGGCACTGCGGGACGCCCGGCCAAGCTGTTCCGCTTCCGGCGCAATGTGATGCTGGAGCGCGCGATTTCCGGCAACAAGCTGCCGCTGGCCCGCACCGCATGAATCGCTGACGCTGCCAGGGCGGTTTTCCGCTTGACGCGAATAATGCTCAGGATTAGCATAAATGCCGTGCGCGATGAAACAGACATGCATCGCGTTTCTTTTTTCTATACAAATACTCAAAATGAGCATTAATACCGTGAACGCATTGCCTGTTTCCCCTTTGCCGGACGTGATGCTGGAGCCGCTGGTGCGCATGGCCTTGCTGGAAGACCTGGGCCGCGCCGGAGACCTGACGACCGACACCATCGTGCCGGCCGATGCCTGCGACGAACTGCGCCTGGTGGCGCGCCAGGACGGCGTGCTGGCCGGCCTGGACCTGGCGCGCCTGGCCTTCACGCTGATGGATGCCCGCATGGAATTCCAGGCCGCCTGCCAGGACGGCACGGTGCTCAAGCCCGGCATGGAGATCGCACGCATCCGCGGCAGGAGCCGCGCCATCCTGAGCGCCGAGCGCACGGCGCTCAACTACCTGTGCCATCTGAGCGGCGTGGCCTCGGCCACGCATGCCATTGCCGAGGCCATCCGGGCCTGGGGCACGCGCGTGACCTGCACGCGCAAGACCATGCCGGGCCTGCGCGCGCTGCAGAAATACGCGGTGCGCGTGGGCGGGGGCAGCAACCACCGCTTCGGCCTCGACGATGCCGTGCTCATCAAGGACAACCATATCGCGCTGGCCGGCGACGTGGCCACGGCCGTGGGCCGGGCCCGTGCCGGCGTGGGCCACATGGTCAAGATCGAGCTGGAGGTGGACACGCTGGCGCAGCTGGATGTCGCGCTGCAGCTGGGCGTGGACGTGGTGCTGCTGGACAACATGAGCTTGGATGACCTGCGCACGGCCGTGGCCATGTGCAAGGGCCGGGCCATCACCGAGGCCTCGGGCCGCATCACGCCCGAGACGGCGCCGGCGGTCGCGGCCACCGGCGTGGACCAGATCGCCGTGGGCTGGCTCACGCACAGCGCCAAGGTGCTCGACATCGGCCTGGACGCCTGAGATGAGCTTCCCCCGAGCCGCTGTGCGGCTTTCCCCCGGAAGGGCGACGTGCCACGGGACGGCGCCATCGCTGCGGGGCGGCGGGGCCGCCCAGGCCCTTGCCTGGCGTCGCCGGCCTGTATTGCGCCAGTCTGGTGAGCAGGGCACATCAGGAGGAAGGAGAGTCATGCCAGTCACACAGCATCTTTTGAGGTGGCGCGGAGCCTGGATCCTGGCGGCCGCAGCGCTGGCCAGCGCTGCGGCGGGGCTATGGCTGTCGCGCAGCGGCGCGGCCGCCGTGCGTTTCGAGAAGCCCGTCACCATTGTCGTGACCTTTCCGCCGGGCGGCGGAACGGACCTGCTGGCACGCCGCCTGGGCGCGGCGCTGCAGCAGCGCCTGGGCCAGCCCGTGATGGTGGAGAACCGGCCCGGCGCCAGCGGCAACATCGGCGCGCGCGCCGTGGCCGAGGCCGTGCCCGACGGCGCCACGCTGCTGATGGTCAACAGTTCGTTCGCCATCAATCCCGGCGTCTACCGGCATCTGGATTTCGATCCGCGCCGGGACTTCAAGGCCGTGTTCAATGCGGGCACTATCGCCTCGGTGCTGGTGGTGCCCGAGCAGAGCAGCGTCCGGGACCTGCGCGATGCGCTGGCCGGCTCGACCGCCGAGCGGCCGCTGCCGTTTGCCTCCTGTGGCAACGGCACGCCCCAGCACATGGCGGGCGAGATGCTGGCCCAGGCCACGCACGTCAGCCTGCAGCACGTGCCCTACAAGGGGTGCGGACCGGCCATCACGGCGGTGGCGGCCGCTCAGGTGCCCCTGGCCGTGGTGACGGCCAGCAGCGCCGCGCCGCTCATGGCGGCGGGCCGCGTGCGCGCCATCGCGATCACGGCGCCGGCCCGTGCGGCCCAGTTGCCCGACGTGCCCACGGTGGCTGAGCAGGGCGTGGCGGGCTTTGCCGTGGAGCAGTGGCACGGACTGCTGGCGCCGGCCGCCACGCCGGAGCCGGTGGTGAACCATCTGCACGAGGCGCTGGCGCAGATCCTGGCCGAGCCCGGGATGCAGCAGTCGCTGCGCGAGCAGGGCTACACCCCGGCCAGGGAAACCCCGGCCCAGTTCGGCCAGCTCATCGCCGCCGATATCGACCGCTATGCGGCCGTGGCTGCCCGGCTCGGGCTCAAGGTGGATTGAGAAGAAAGGTCGCGGCTGGCGGCATACTCGGGCCTTGTTTTTCCCCAGCCTGAACCGCCATGCCTGCCCTGCCATCGTCCCCGCCTGCCGTTGTCCTGCTGCCGGGGCTGATGTGCGACGGCGCCGTCTGGGCCGCGCAGCACGCGGCCCTGTCGCCGTTCCATGAATGCGTGATGGCGGACTACGGTATGGCCGCGTCCATCGAAGCCATGGCCGATGCGGTTCTGTCCGCCGCGCCGCCGGGGCCGCTGGCCGTGGTCGGCCATTCCATGGGCGGGCGCGTCGCCATGGAGCTGGTGCGCAGGGTTCCCGGGCGGGTGGCGGCGCTGGTGCTCATGGACACGGGCCTGGATGCGCTGGCGCCCGGCGAGGCCGGCCAGCGCGAGCGCAGCACGCGGCTGGCCCTGGTCAAGCTGGCCAAGGCCCAGGGCATGCGCGCCATGGGACGGCAATGGGCCGGCGGCATGGTCCATCCCCGGCTGCGCCACTCCCCCCTGTTCGAGCAGGTGCTGGACATGCTGGAGCGCGGCTCGCCCCAGCGCTTCGAGGCCCAGGTCCATGCCCTGCTGCACCGCCCCGATGCGCAGGCCGTGTTCGCGGCGCTGCAATGCCCGGTGCTGCTGATGGTGGGGCGCCAGGACCTGTGGAGCCCGGTGGCGCGGCACGAAGCCATGGCCGCCATGCTGCCCCAGGCTCGGCTGGAGGTGCTCGAGGACTGCGGCCATATGGCGCCCATGGAGGCTGCGGCCGAGGTCAGCCGCCTGCTGCAGGACTTCCTGCGCCGCAGGGGGTGACGGCCTGCGTTCGATGACGGTTTGGTGACTGGTCGCGGTTGCAGGGGCTTTTGTGGCGCCCGGGCCGCAACGCCGATGATTTTGTTGCGCTGCAATATATGCTGCCTATAATCCGCGCCAATTCCATTTCATAAGGACGGCAGTGACTAACAGCGCAAGTGATAGTTGTAGGCCGGTGCATTGCATCGGCATGGCTTGGGCTCGCTGACGTCTTGTCTTGCCGTGCTCACGCGATAGCACGGCCTTCGGGCCAGCAGCCATGGGTTGCACCGGCCTTATCCATCCCCTTCCCGCAGGAATCCGTCCTCTTCGGACAGTTGCCGGCGCGCGGCTTTCGGCCGCCTGCGCCGGGCTGGCCGCAAGGCGGCCGTGGCGGGACGGCTGGCCTCTTTCCCAAGCTGTGCGCGCTGCCCAGGCAAATCGTTCGCGCTTGAACGCGTATCGAGGAGAAAAAATGCGTCAGAAATACTGTTTCCTCCGCCAGCCCTGCGGGCAGCCTTCCCTGCGGCAGCGCCGGCATGCCGCCCTGCTGGGCGCCGCGGCACTGGGTTTCGGCCTGGCCTGGGCGCTGCCGGCCACGGCGCAGGACCAGCCGGAGGATCCGTCGGTGCTGGCCCTGTCCGCGTCGGTGCCGGCCGGCGCGCAAGCCGCAGGCAGCGGCACCGTGGTGCCGCAGGAAAACTGGAACGCCAAGTTCCAGAGTACCTATGTGTGGCAGCGCAAGCCCGGCTTTCACGCTCCCTACAGCGGTGCGATGAGCCTGCGGCCCGAGAAGGAGCGCAGCTATTCGCTGACGGCGACCGCCTCGTTCGGCTTCCGGCCCTGGGAGGGCGGCGAGGCCTACCTGGATCTGGAAGGCGCCCAGGGCATTGCGCTGTCCCACCTGGCGGGCCTGGGCGGCCCGACCAACGGCGAGCTGGCCAAGACCTCGGGCGCGCAGTTCAGGATGTACCGCGCCAGGGCCTATCTGCGCCAGACCTGGAACCGGGGCGGGCAGCTGGAGGCCGTGGAGTCCGGCGCCGGCCAGCTCGCCGGCATGGCGGACAGGCGCCGCACGGTGCTGACCGTGGGCAACCTGGCCGTCATCGACATGTTCGACGACAACGCCTACAACCACGATCCGCGCACCCAGTTCATGAACTGGTCGATGATGACCTACGGCGCCTACGACTACGCGGCCGACGCGCGCGGCTATTCCTGGGGCGCCGTGCTCGAGTGGTACCACGACGACTGGGCGGTGCGCTTCGGCCGCTTCGTCCAGCCCAAGGAGCCCAACGGCCAGCCGCTGGACTATCGCATCTTCAAGCACTACGGCGACCAGCTGGAGATCGAGCATGCGCACACGATCGCCGGCCGCCCCGGCAAGCTGCGCGCCCTGGTGTTCCGCAACCATGCGGTGATGTCCCGCTACGACGATGCCACGCGCCTGGGCGCCCAGACCGGCGAGGTGCCCGACCTCAACCAGGTGCGCCATGGCGCGCAGAGCAAGCACGGCTTCGGTCTGAACCTGGAGCAGGCCTTGTCGGACGACGTGGGCCTGTTCGCGCGCGCCAGCTGGGCCGACGGCAAGACCGAGATCTATGCGTTCACCGAGATCGACCGTTCGCTGTCCGGCGGCCTGCTGATCAGGGGGCGCTCATGGGGCCGGGCGCAGGACCACCTGGGCCTGGGCCTGGCGCGCAACTTCCTGTCGCCCGAGCACCGCAACTACCTGGCGGCCGGCGGCATGGGGCCGTTCATCGGCGACGGACGCCTGAACTACCGTCCCGAGATGGTGATGGAGGCTTTCTACAGCGTGGGCATTGCCAAGCACAGCTCGATCACCTTCGACTGGCAGCACATCCGCAATCCCGCCTACAACGCCGACCGCGGCCCGGTCAATGCGCTCGCGGTGCGCCTGCACACGGAGTTCTGACGTCAGCCCATCCACTGGGCCAGCACATGCTGCAGGCCTGCCGTCATGAGCACATAGCGCGCGAACTTGCCCACGGCCATATAGGCCACGCAGGGCCAGAACGGCAGCCGCAGCCAGCCGGCCACCGCGCACAGCGGGTCGCCCACGATGGGCAGCCAGCTCAGCAGGCAGGCCTTGGCGCCGAAGCGGCGCAGCCAGTAGCGCGCCAGCCGGTGCCAGCGCGATTGCACATGCGCCGGTGCGCGGGCATCGTGGTGGCGGCGCGCGCGCGCCGCGTTCACGGCCTTGTGCGCGCCCAGGCCCATCCACCAGCTGATGGCGCCGCCCAGGGTATTGCCAGCCGTGGCCACGAGGATGGCCGGCCAGAACAGATCCGGGTTGAGCTGCACCAGGCCGGCAACCGCGGGCTCCGAGCCCAGCGGCAGCAGGGTGGCCGAGATCAGGGACACGAGAAATACCGTGCTGAGCCCGAACTCGGGCAAGGCCAGCCACTGCAGCACCAGATTCATCCACTCTTGCATGGGCGGCAGTGTAGAGGCTCGCCTATATCCTTCCGGCGGGTACAGCGGCGTTCATGTATCGTGCCGTATCCGCGAGAGAGAGGGCCGCGAGCGGCCCAGGAGAAAAAAACATGTTCAGCAAAGCGATGATGCGCGGCGGCCTTGCCGGTATTGCTTTTCTTTTGATAGCTGGATGCGCCCAGCAGATGCCGTTTGCAGCAAAAAAATCCGTGGACGACGCGCCGCCCGATCTGGTGGCGCTGCGGGCCGTGGCGCCCGGCATCCGTCAGAGCATGCGCTATGCCGGGCGGCACAATTTCATGGGCCGCCCGGTGGCCGGCTACGAAGCGCCCGAATGCTGGCTCAGCCGCAGGGCCGCCGACTCCCTGGCCGCGGTGCAGCAGGAGCTGGACGGCTACGGCCTGCGCCTGCGGGTCTTCGACTGCTACCGCCCGCAGTCGGCGGTGAACGATTTCGTGCGCTGGGGCAAGGACCTGTCCGACCAGAAGAACAAGGACATGTATTACCCGCGCGTGCCCAAGTCGGAACTGTTCAAGCGCGGCTACATCGCCGAGAAATCGGGCCACAGCCGGGGCAGCACGGTGGACCTGGGGCTGGATGTGGCCGACAGCCTCCTGGCCCGCAAGCAGGTGCGCGGGCCGCTGGCCGACGGCATTGCCGTCGACATGGGCACGCCGTTCGATCTGTTCGACGAGCAGTCCCATACCGACAACGCGGACCAGTCGCCCGACGTGCAGCACAACCGCCGCTGGCTGCGCGCGCTGATGCAGCGCCACGGCTGGCGCAACCTGCCCGAGGAATGGTGGCACTACACGCTGCAGGACGAGCCTTATCCGGACCGCTATTTCGACATTCCGGTGCGCAAGGCGCCCTGAGCGTCAGACCCGCCCGGAGCGCGAGTGGTGACGCGCACGGTGGGCCTATTTCCGTATTGCTGAAATTTTGGGCAGGTATAATCCGGCCCTCTTTTTGATCCCCGGCTGACCCCGCAGTCCAGGCTCCGGCCTGGCTTCGGCGTTTCCCCGACCCTGCTCCCATGCCTGCCCTGCACATCGGCCATATTCCACTGGCAAACCGCCTGTTTGTCGCGCCCATGGCGGGCGTGACGGACCGGCCGTTCCGCCAGCTGTGCAAGGCCCTGGGCGCGGGCTATGCGGTCAGCGAGATGGTCACTTCGCGCAAGGACCTGTGGAACAGCCTCAAGACCAGCCGCCGCGCCAACCACGAGGGCGAGCCCGGCCCGATCGCCGTGCAGATCGCCGGCACCGAGGCCGCCATGATGGCCGAGGCCGCCGTCTACAACATCGAGCGCGGCGCCGAGATCATCGACATCAACATGGGTTGCCCGGCCAAGAAGGTCTGCAACAAGTGGGCCGGCTCGGCCCTGATGCAGAACGAGGCCCTGGCCGTGGAGATCGCCGCCGCCGTGGTGGAGGCCGCGCGCCCCTACAACGTGCCGGTCACGCTGAAGATGCGCACCGGCTGGTGCAGCGAGCACAGGAACGCCGTGGTGCTGGCCCGGCAGTTCGAGGGCGTGGGCATACAGATGCTCACGGTGCACGGCCGCACGCGCGAGCAGGGCTACAAAGGCTTTGCCGAATACGACACCATCGCCGCCGTCAAGCAGGCCGTATCCGTGCCCGTGGTGGCCAACGGCGACATCGACAGCCCCGAGAAGGCCCGCGACGTGCTGGCACGCACGGGCGCCGATGCCGTCATGGTGGGCCGCGCGGCCCAGGGCCGGCCCTGGATCTTCCGCGAGATAGCCCACTTCCTGGAAACGGGCGAGCACATGGCGCCGCCGCTGGTGGCCGAGCTGCGCCGCCTGCTGCTGGAGCATCTGCAGGATCACTACAGCCTGTACGGAGAGGGTACGGGCGTGCGCAGCGCGCGCAAGCACATCGCCTGGTATGTACGCAGCCTTCCGGGCGGCGAACAGTTCAGGCAACACATCAACACTATCGAGGACTGCGCGGTGCAATGGCAGGCCGTGGCCGACTATCTGGATGCCCTGGGGCAGCAGATGGACCGGCTGCCCATGGCCACGGTAGCCACGGCTGGCGGTGCAACAGACGCCGAGCTGGACGAGCCCGCAGGAATGACTGCATGAGCAATCAAAACTTGGAACAATGCGTTCGCGACAGCCTGGAGGGCTATTTCCGCGATCTGGACGGCGAGACGCCCGCCAATGTCTATGACATGGTGATCCGCCTGGTGGAGAAGCCCCTGCTGGACGTGGTGATGAGCCACGCTGACAACAACCAGTCGCGCGCGGCCGAATGGCTGGGCCTGAACCGCAACACCTTGCGCAAGAAGCTGGTCGACCACCAGATGCTGTAAGAGGATGCTCTGATACTTTCAAATTAATAGCTGCAAGCGCTTGATACAAGAGCCTTGCGGCTTGTTTTATTTTCAAACCCTGCCTGATTGACGCCATGAAAGCTCTGATCTCCGTCTCCGACAAGACCGGTATCGTCGAATTTGCCCAAGCCCTGCACGGCCTGGGCGTGCAACTGCTGTCCACCGGCGGCACGGCCAAGCTGCTGGCCGACAAGGGCCTGCCCGTGACCGAGGTGGCGGAGGTCACCCAATTTCCCGAGATGCTGGACGGCCGCGTCAAGACCCTGCACCCCAAGGTGCACGGCGGCCTGCTGGCGCGCCGCGACCTGCCCGCGCACATGGCGGCGCTCAAGGAGCACGGCATCGAGACCATCGACCTGCTGGTTGTGAACCTGTACCCGTTCGAGGCCACGGTGGCCAAGCCCGGCTGCACGCTGGCCGATGCCATCGAGAACATCGACATCGGCGGTCCGGCCATGGTGCGTTCCGCCGCCAAGAACTGGAAGGACGTGGGCGTGGTCACGGCCGCCGACCAGTACGACGCCGTGCTGGCCGAGTTGAAGAGCGCCGGCAAGCTGTCCGACAAGCTGCGCTTTGCGCTGTCCGTGGCCGCCTTCAACCGCATCGCCCAGTACGACGGCGCGATCAGCGACTACCTGTCCAGCGTCAAGTTCGAGGACGAGAAGCTCGGCGAGGAATACGTGCCCGAGCGCGCGCTGTTCCCGGGCCAGAGCAATGGCCACTTCATCAAGGTGCAGGACCTGCGCTACGGCGAGAACAGCCACCAGCAGGCCGCGCTGTACCGCGACCTGTACCCGGCGCCCGGCTCGCTGGTCACCGGCGTGCAGCTGCAGGGCAAGGAACTCTCGTACAACAACATCGCCGACGCCGACGCGGCCTGGGAATGCGTCAAGAGCTTCGACGCGCCCGCCTGCGTGATCGTCAAGCATGCCAACCCCTGCGGCGTGGCCATCGGCAAGGATGCGCACGAGGCCTATGCCAAGGCCTTCCAGACCGACCCGACCAGTGCCTTCGGCGGCATCATCGCCTTCAACCGCCCGGTGGACAAGGCCGCGGCCGAGGCCGTGTCCAAGCAGTTCGTCGAGGTGCTGATGGCGCCCGACTTCAGCGCCGAGGCGCTGGAGATCTTCAAGGCCAAGGTCAATGTGCGCCTGATGAAGATCGCCCTGCCGGCCGGCGGCGAGCGCGCCTGGGACCAGGGCCGCAACGCCGTCGAGTCCAAGCGCGTGGGTTCGGGCCTGCTGCTGCAGACCGCCGACAACCACGAGCTGCAACTGGCCGACCTCAAGGTCGTGACCGTCAAGCAGCCCACGCCCGAAGAGCTCGACGACCTGCTGTTCGCCTGGAAGGTGGCCAAGTACGTCAAGTCCAACGCCATCGTGTTCTGCAAGAACGGCATGACCATGGGCGTGGGCGCCGGCCAGATGTCGCGCCTGGACTCGGCCCGCATCGCCTCCATCAAGGCCGAGGCCGCCAAGCTGTCGCTCAAGAATACCGTGGTGGCCAGCGATGCCTTCTTCCCGTTCCGCGACGGCCTGGACGTGGTGGTGGACGCGGGCGCGACCTGCGTGGCCCAGCCCGGCGGCTCCATGCGCGACCAGGAAGTGATCGATGCGGCGAACGAGCGTGGCGTGGCCATGGTGTTCACGGGCGTGCGCCATTTCAGGCATTGATCCCCCTGAGCCGCGGCGCGGCTTCCCCCTCTCTGGCGCTGTGCGCCGGAGGGGGACGGCACCTTCGGTGCGCGGCGGCGCATCCTCGGTGTCCCTGGCTGGGTTCGCGCCAGTTTTTTGCTCCGCGTCCCATGGCCAGCGCAAGCTGGCCATTGTCTTTTTGAGCTGTGATTGTTTGCTATGACGGACCCCATTGACGACGAAGAAAACTACCCGCCGCGTCCGCGCTGGATGGGCTGGGCCATTGCCGTCGTGATGGCGGCCTCGGCGCTGGGCGTGGCCAATATCGGCTGGCGCATTCTGAAGGTGAGTCCGGCGGAGAGGGCGGCCGATGCCCAGGTGGCGCGGCATCCCGAACTGGCCGAGGGCAAGAAGCTGGTCGAAGGATCGGACTGCATGCGCTGCCATGGCTGGGAGCGCCGCTACGTGGGGCCCTCGTTCGTGGCGATTGCCGAGCGCTATCGCGGTCGGGCCGATGCGGCCGAATACCTGGCAGGCAAGATACGCGGAGGCGGCGCGGGCGAATGGGGCAATGCCATCATGCCGCGCCATCCCCAGATCAATGAAGACCAGTCGCTGCAGATGGCGCGCTGGCTGCTGGCGACCCGGCCGGCAGCCGGTGCCGCCCGGTAGCCGGGGCGCACGACCTGGCCCAAGGCCCGATGCTGCAAGGTATCGGGCCTTTGTCTTGGCCTGTCCGGTGATATGGCGCACCCCGGATAATCGCCGCATGACGCCCCCCTTGCCTGCACCGACCGCCACCGCCGCACCCCGGCGCCGCGGCCTGCTGTTCTGGTCGCTGTGCACGCTGGCGGTGTTCTATGCGATCTATCCGGCCAGCAACTGGCTGGCCGCGCGGCAGGCGCGGCGCCACGACTTCATCACCCCCTGGGATGCGCTGATTCCGCTGGTGCCCGAGTTCATCTGGGTCTACTTTTCCTTTTTTCTCTTCATCCTGCTGCCGATCTGGCTGGTCGATGCCGACGGCATCGACGCGCTGGGCCGGCGCCAGGTGCTGGCCACGGTGCTGTGCGGCCTGGTGTTCGCTCTGTTTCCGGCCAACCTGGCCTTCGAGCGCGTGCTGCCCGAGGCCGAGCCCTACCGCAGCATCTTCGGCCTGATGTTCGCGGTGGACGCACCGCACAATCTGCTGCCGTCGCTGCACATCGTCTACACCGTGGCCACGGGCCTGGCGCTGTGCACCGCGCAGTGGCGGCGCGGCAGGCGCTGGCTGTGCGCCGTGCTCGTGCTCTGGGGCCTGGCCATCTGTGCCTCCACCATGCTGGTGCACCAGCACCATGTGCTGGACGTGGTGACGGCCGTGGCGCTGGTGGCCGTGCTGCAGTGGGTGGTGCGCAGCAGTCCGTCCAGTTAAATTGCGTGAGTGCGGACTTGCATGCAGATATGCATGCGTGGCGAAGCCATCTGCGCAGGCTTCTTGAAAAACGCATGCCTGCTAATCCGAACACGATGTGTTTGGCAAGCCGTCTGCACAAAACATGCGGGAAACCCGGAGAAGCCGCAGGAAAGTGCGGAGGGTAGAGAAAAACCCTAGGATGCGCGTTTGATTGGAAACCCCGGGCCTGGGTCGCCATCGTCAGCGCAATTGCGGGAAAAGGCGTCTTTCTGTGCAGCTGCCGCGCCGGTAGCCGCAGGCCTTTTCTTGGATGTTTGCATGCAGTGGTTAAAGACCAAAACAATTGAGCAGGCCCTGGCCGATTCGGACGAGCCGGGCCGCCAGCTTCAGCGCAGCCTGGGCGTGTTCGACCTGATGATCCTGGGCGTGGCGGTGGCCGTGGGCGCCGGCATCTTCTCGGTGGGCGCGCGTGCCGCCGGCAGCTTTGCCGGGCCGGCCGTGATCTTCTCCTTCATCCTGGCTGCGGCCACCTGCGCCGTGGCCACCATGTGCTATGCGGAGTTCGCCTCCAGCGTGCCCGTGACGGGCAGCGCCTATACCTATACCTATCTGACGCTGGGCGAGGGCCTGGCCTGGATCATCGGCTGGAACCTGCTGCTGGAGATGATCGCGGCCGGCGCGGTGATCGCCAAGTACTGGGGCATCTACCTGTCCACGGTGTTCGCCACGGCAGGCATGCATGTGCCCAGCACCCTGCACCTGGGGGCCGTCAGCCTGGAGTGGGGACCGTTCTTCATCGTGGCGGTGTTCACGGCGCTGCTGATCCTGGGCACGCGCGAATCGGCGCGCGTCAACAACGTGTTCACGCTGATCAAGATCGCCATCACGCTGTTCGTCATCGTCGTGGGCTTCACCTACATGGACGTGCGCAACTTCACGCCCTTCGTGCCGCCGGCCCAGCCGCCGGTGGCGGGCCATGGCGTGACCGGCGACGTCTGGGGCCAGCCCATGCTGGCCTGGCTGTTCGGCGCGCGGCCCAGCCAGTACGGCTGGCTGGGCGTGATCTCGGGCGCCTCGCTGGTGTTCTTCGCCTTCATCGGCTTCGACGTGGTCGCCACCTCGGCCGAGGAGGTCAGGGAGCCGCAGAAGACGCTGCCGCGCGGCATCTTCGGCGGGCTGGCGCTGGTTACCTTGCTCTACATCCTGGTCACGCTGGCGCTCACCGGCATGGTGCCCTATACCGAGCTGGCCAAGGCTGAGAATCCCTCGCTGGCCACGGCCTTCATCAGCGTCGGCGCGAACTGGGCCGCCCAGGTGATCGCCGTGGGCGTGCTGCTGGGCCTGACCACCGTGGTCATGGTGCTGCTCATGGGCGCGGCCCGCATTCTGATGGCGCTGTCGCGCGACGGCCTGCTGCCGCGCAGCTGGAGCGTGACCTCGGCCACGCGCAAGACGCCGGTGCGGCTGCAGCTGATGGTGGGCGCCATCGTCGCAGGCCTGGCCGGCTTCACCCAGGTGGAGCTGCTGGAGGAGATGATCAACATCGGCACCCTGTCGGCCTTTGTGCTGGTAAGCGTTGGCGTGCTGGTCATGCGCCGCAAGAATCCCGAGATGCCGCGCGGCTACCGCGTGCCCTGGGTGCCGGTGCTGCCCGTGGCCTCGGCGCTGCTGTGCACCTATCTGATGCTGAACCTGACCACGCTGACCTGGCTGCGCTTCGTGGGCTGGATGGTCATCGGCGTGTTCATCTACCTGGTCTACGGCATGCGCCATTCGCGCCTGGCGCAAAAGCATTGAGATGCTCCTGAAACAGAAGCTGCTTTCGCTTGCCATTAATGCGTTTCATATGGATTGATGGCTGAAACGATCAAAAGACAGGCGCTGCCAGCTATCAAAATGAATGCCCTGCACGGCCCGGCCGGCAGGGCATTTTTGTCGGGTTCCCGCCCGCTGCCCCCCGCTTTGCGTACAGTGGGCGCATGTCCCACACACTTTCTTTTGCCGACGGGCAGGACCGCTGCTTCTGGTGCCAGGGCTCGCCGCTGTACGTGCACTACCACGACCATGAATGGGGCTTTCCGGTCGCGGACGACCGGCGCCTGTTCGAGAAGCTCAGCCTCGAAGGCTTCCAGTCGGGCCTGAGCTGGTACACCATCCTGGCCAAGCGCGAGAACTTTCGCGCGGCGTTCGCCCACTTCGACTTCGACCGCGTGGCGCAGTTCGGCCAGGCCGACGTCGAGCGCCTGGTGCAGGACGCCGGCATCGTGCGCCACCGCGGCAAGATCGAGGCCGTCATCCACAATGCCCGGCGTGCGCAGGAAATGGTGGCGCAGGAGGGGTCGCTGGCCGCCTTCTTCTGGCGCTATATGCCGGGCGCCCCGTCCACGGGCGAGGCGGTTCCGGCGCAGACGGCCGAGTCGCAGGCCCTGTCCAGGGAACTGAAAAGGCGCGGCTGGAAGTTCGTCGGCCCCACCACGGTCTATGCCTTCATGCAGGCCATGGGTATGGTCAACGACCACGCGCCGGGCTGCGCGACGCGCGTCCAGGTGGAGCAGGCGCGGGCCGCATTCAATCCGCCGCGCTGAGCGAGCCGATGCAAAAAAGCCCCGCGCCAATGCGCGGGGCTTCGGGCCGGCCGTGGGCAGAGGCTCAGAGCGTCCTGAACACTTCGCGCGCCGCCTCGATCGTGCGGTCGATGTCTTCGTCCGTGTGGGCGGCGCTCACGAAGCCGGCCTCGTACAGTGCGGGCGCGAAGTAGTGGCCGCGCTCCAGCATGCCGTGGTAGAACTTGTTGAATACCTTGCCGTCGGTCTTCATGACTTCGGCATAGGTCCTGGGCAGCTCGGGCAGGAAATAGAAGCCGAACAGGCCGCCCTGCCAGTCCACGCTGAAGGGAACGCCCGCAGCCTGGGCCTCGGACTTGAGGCCCTGCATCAGGTGGCCGGTCTTCAGGTGCAGATCGGTGTGGAAGCCCGGGCGGCTGATCAGCTCCAGCGTCTTGAGGCCGCAGGCCGTGGCGATCGGGTTGCCTGACAGCGTGCCGGCCTGGTAGACCGGGCCCAGCGGCGAGAGCTTTTCCATGATCTCGCGGCGCGCGCCGAAGGCCGCCATGGGCATGCCGCCGCCGATGACCTTGCCCATCACCGTGATGTCGGGCGCAAAGCCGGCGATCTCCCTGGCGTACAGGCTTTGCGCGCCGCCCAGGGCCACGCGGAAGCCCGTCATCACCTCGTCGTAGATCATCAGCGCGCCGTGTTCCCGGGTCAGCTCGCGGATGCGGCGCGTGAATTCCACCGTGGCGCGCACGAAGTTCATGTTGCCGGCAATCGGCTCCATGATCACGCAGGCGATCTCGCTGCCGAACCTGGCAAAGGCCTCCTCGAGCTGGGCCACGTCGTTGTACTCCAGCACCACGGTGTCCTTGGCCACGTCGGCCGGCACGCCGGCCGAGGACGAGGCGCCGAAGGTGGCCAGGCCCGAGCCGGCCTTGACCAGCAGCGCATCGGCATGGCCGTGGTAGCAGCCGTTGAACTTGATGATCCGGTTGCGGCCCGTGAAGCCACGCGCCAGGCGCAGCGCGCTCATGCCGGCTTCGGTGCCGGAGCTGACCATGCGCACCATGTCCATGGAGGGCATGAGGGCGCGGATCTTCTCGGCCAGCACCACTTCGCGTTCGGTGGGCGCGCCGAAGGAAAAGCCCTCGAGCACCGCGGCCTGCACGGCCGCCACCACCTCGGGGTGGCCGTGGCCCAGGATCATCGGACCCCAGGAGCCGATGTAGTCGGTGAACTGCTGCTGGTTCTGGTCCCAGAAATAGGCGCCTTGCGCACGTTGCACGAAGCGGGGCGTGCCGCCCACGGCTGCGAAGGCGCGCACGGGAGAGTTCACGCCGCCGGGGATCACCTGCTTGGCGCGTTCGAACAGGGCAATATTCAGATCAGTGTTTTGTGTCATGGGAGGGCATCACAAAGCCTTCGATGGGCTTGGTGTCGGGTTCGTTGTCGGGCTCGGCCACGGCCTCTTCGGCGGGCGGCTCTTCACCTTCCTCGGGCTGGGCCCAGAACAGGCGGTCGGGCACATAGTGGCCCATGCCGGCGCGAAAGCCGGCGTCCAGGCTGTGGTCCAGGTATTCCAGCGCTTCCAGCGTGGCCGTGCCCAGGTCGTTGCCGGTGGCGATCAGGGCCGTCAGCGCGGCCGTAAGCGTATCACCGGCACCGGTGAAGGTGGCGTCGAACATCTCGTACTTGCTGTTGCCCAGCACGGTCTGGGCCGTGGTCAGCACGTTGTCCACGAACTGGTCGGGCAGCGGAATGCCGGTGACCAGCACATAGGGCACTTCCAGCGCTTCGGCAGCGATGGCAATGTCGCGCGCCGTGGGCGAGCGGCTGTGCTCCCAGTCCGGCAGCAGCCAGCGCCACAGCGTATTGTGGTTTCCAACCAACACCGAGGTTTGCGGCAGCACAAGTTCCTTGAACGCATCCAGGTACTCGTCCTGCTTGTCGTCGTCCCACCAGGACAGGTCGGGCATGTAGCTGACGATGGGGATGTCCGGATAGTCCGAGGAAATCTCGGCAATGGCGGCCAGGTTGCCCGGGCTGCCGACGAAGCCCACCTTGATCGCCGCCACGGGAATGTCCTCCAGCACCGCGCGGGCCTGCTCGGTCAGCGCCTCGTCGTCCAGGGCAAAATGCTCGTAGACACGCGCCGTGTCGCGAGCGTAGGCGCCCGTTACGACCGGCAGCGGATGGCCGCCGACCGAGGCGATGGTGGCGATGTCGGCCGACAGGCCGCCCGCGCCCGAGGGGTCGCTGCTGTTGAAAACCAGGACGCAGACCGGGGGCGCTTCGGCGGCCGGGGTTTCGTTGTTGCTGGGGCTGGAAGTGGAGGAGGGGGGATTCGATGCCATGGCGCACCCCAGTTTGCACCCGGGAATGCAAGGGTGAAGGCCGGGGTAATGACTAGATACAATCGTTGCATTCTATGTGAAGGCCCTTTAAGCTGTGACCGACCCTAAAACTTGGATGTGTTTGACCTGCGGATGGATCTATGACGAGGCGCAAGGCTGCCCCGAACATGGCATTGCGCCGAATACACGCTGGGAGGATGTGCCGATGAACTGGACATGCCCCGAATGCGGCGCCCGCAAAGACGATTTCGAGATGGTGGAGATCTAAGAGCGCACTGCTCTGAAAACCGAGTGCGGGATGAACCTGCACCGAAAAAATGGCAATCCTGGGAGGGACTTCACTGTGACGACATCCGACACGCCCCTGCGCGTGCTGGTGGTGGACGACAGCAACACCATCCGCCGCAGCGCCGAGATTTTTCTCAAGCAAGGCGGTTACGAAGTGTTGCTGGCCGACGATGGCTTCGATGCCTTGTCCAAGGTCAACGACTATCAGCCGCAGCTCATTTTCTGCGACATTCTGATGCCCAAGCTCGACGGCTATCAGACCTGCGCCATCATCAAGCGCAACGCTCGCTTCTCCAATACCCCGGTGGTCATGCTTTCCTCCAAGGACGGCGTGTTCGACAAGGCACGCGGCCGCATGGTCGGCTGCCAGGACTACCTCACCAAACCCTTTACCAAAGACCAATTGCTGCAGGCCGTGGTGCAGTTCGGCAGGCAGGCTGTAGGAGCAGCGTGATGACTATTCAAAAGGTGCTGGTCGTGGACGATTCCAAGACCGAACTGATGTATCTGACGGATCTGCTGCAGAAGCAGGGCCTGAAGGTGCGCACGGCGGAAAACGGCGACGAGGCCATGCAGCGGCTGGCCGAGGACAAGCCGGACCTGATCCTGATGGACGTGGTCATGCCCGGGCAGAACGGCTTCCAGCTCACGCGCGCCATTTCCCGCGATCCCCTGTATGCCGACGTGCCCATCATCATGTGCACGAGCAAGAATCAGGAGACCGATCGCGTCTGGGGCATGCGCCAGGGCGCCAAGGCCTATATCACCAAGCCCGTGGATGCAGCCGAGCTGCAGGCCAAGATCGCGGCGCTGAACTGAGGCGGTCGCTGCCATGGCGAACCGCGAAGCCCTCCGAGATCTCCAATCCCGTCTGGCCGGCCGTTTGCAGGCAGCGCGCAGCGAAGGCGTCACCGTGGCGGCCTGGCTCGCGGTGCAGGCGGGCGGGCGCGACTATCTGCTGCCCCTGAGCCAGGCCGGGGAGATCTTTCCCTGGACCGGCGTGCAGCCCGTTCCCTATACGCAGCCCTGGTTCCTGGGCATTGCCAACCTGCGCGGCACCCTGGCCGGCGTGGTCGATCTCGCGCAGCTGCTCGGCCATGGAGAGGGCCGCAGCGAGCAGGCGCTGGCCGAGGCTAGCCTTCTGGCATTCAATCCTTCGCTGGAAGTGAACGCGGCCCTGCTGGTCGACCGCCTGCAGGGCCTGCGCGCTGCCGACGCCTTCGTGCACAACGAGGCTGCGCCGCCGCGCTCGCCCACGTTTTTCGGACCCGTCCACATCGATAGCGCAGGCCGCCGCTGGCAAGAGCTGCAGCTGCAGCGCCTGTCGCAAACCACCAAGTTTTTGAGCATTCGTGCTTGAGCGTTTCTGGATACAGCGCCATGTCTTTAGCCCAACGATTCACCCAGTGGTTCCAACGCCGGCCCGCCGAGCCTGCAGCCAGCGCAGGCAACAGCATGCTGGGCGACACCGTCGACCAGGATATGTATGCGCTCGACGGCTCGCTCAACAGCGTGCAGGGCGACCCGCTGGCAGGCCGCAGCGATGCTGACGCCGATGCGCTGCCGGTGGACGAGCTGGTGAGCCTGCCCGTGCTGGGCAAGGCGCCGGTGACCCGGCATCAGCGCACGCTGTTCACCATGCTGGGCATCGCGGTGCTGGTGCTGGTGGTCCTGGCGGCCTGGATGCTGCGCACGGCCAACAATTCCAACCAGCAGCTGGCCGCGACCGGCCAGGCGCTGATGCAGTCGCAGCGGCTGGCCAAGTCGGTCTCGCAGGCCATGACCGGTGCGCCCGCGGCCTTCGTGGACGTGAAGGACAGCGCCGGCGTGCTGGCGCGCAACGTGCGCGCCCTGGCTTCGGGCGATGCCGACATGGGTGTCAACGCCTTGGGCGGCGAGCAACTGCAGGCCGATGTGGCGGCCATCGTGCCGCTGATGGAGCGTGCCGAGAAAAGCGCTGCTCTCATCATGGGCCAGCAGAAGGTGCTGACGCAGGTGGGGGATGCGCTGCGCACCGTGAACCGCCAGTCCTCGGACCTGCTGGAAATCGCCGAAACCATTGCCTCGCTCAAGCTGCAGCAGGGCGCGGGCGCCGCCGAGATCGCGGCCTCGGGCCAGCTGGTGATGCTGACCCAGCGTATCGGCAAGTCGGCCAACGAATTCCAGACCCTGGAAGGCGTGAGCCCCGAGGCCGTGTTCCTGCTGGGCAAGGACTTGAACTCGTTCAAGGAAATCGCCGAAGGCCTGCTCAACGGCAGCACCGAGCTGCGCCTGGCGCCCACGCGCGACGCACAGACCCGCGAGCAGCTGGAAACGCTGATCAAGCAGTACGACGCCACGCGCACGCAGGCCAGCGCCATCCTGGGCAATCTGCAGGGCCTGGTGTCGGCCCGCGAAGCGCAGACCGTCATCAACGCCGACAGCGAGCCGCTGCGCCGCCAGCTCGAAGCGCTGCAGAGCGCGCTGCAGGGCAACTCGGGCGCCGGCCCGCTGCAGCTCGCCGCGCTGGCCCTGGCCATCGTGGTGGCGCTGCTGTGCGGCATCGGCATCTCCCGCGTGCAGCTGCTCGACAGCCGGGCGCGCCAGCAATTGGCCGAACGCCACCAGCAGGATGCCCGCCTGCAGGAGCAGGAAGCCAAGCGCATCAACGACGCCAACCAGGCGGCCATCTTGCGCCTGATGAACGAGCTGCAATCGGTGGCCGAGGGCGATCTGACCCAGGAAGCCACGGTGACCGAGGACATCACCGGCGCCATCGCCGACTCGGTGAACTACACCGTGGAAGAGCTGCGCGCGCTGGTGGGCAGCGTGCAGAACACGGCCACGCGCGTGGCCCAGACCACGGCCCAGGTGGACGCCAACTCCACCGAGCTGCTGGCCGCCTCCAACGAACAGCTGCGCGAGATCCGCGAAACCGGCAAGTCGGTGCTGGACATGGCCGGCCGCATCAACCAGGTCTCGACGCAGGCCCAGGAATCAGCCCAGGTGGCGCGCCAGTCGCTGCAGGCGGCGGACTCGGGCCTGAAGGCCGTGCAGAACGCCATTGGCGGCATGAACTCGATCCGCGACCAGATCCAGGACACCTCCAAGCGCATCAAGCGCCTGGGCGAATCCTCGCAGGAGATCGGCGAAATCACGGAGCTGATCTCGGACATTACCGAGCAGACCAACGTGTTGGCCCTGAATGCCGCCATCCAGGCCGCGTCGGCCGGTGAAGCCGGGCGCGGCTTCTCGGTGGTGGCCGAGGAAGTGCAGCGCCTGGCCGAGCGCTCGGCCGACGCCACGCGCCAGATTGCGGCGCTGGTGAAGGCGATTCAGACCGACACCCAGGATGCCGTGGCCGCCATGGAGCGCTCCACCCAGGGCGTGGTCGAAGGCGCGCGCCTGTCCGACTCGGCCGGTACGGCACTGACCGAAATCGATAGCGTGTCCCGGCGCCTGGCCGAGCTGATCGAGCAGATTTCGTCCTCGACTTCGCGCGAAGCCGCGCTGGCCAACGTGGTGGCCGAAAGCATCCAGCACATTTTCGCGGTGACCGAGCAGACCGGCGAGGGGACGCGGGTCACGGCCCAGCAGGTGCGCGAGCTGTCCCACATGGCCGAGGAACTGCGCCAGTCGGTGGCCCGATTCAAGATTGCGTAGATAACGCTCCCCCCTGAGCCGCTGCGCGGCTTCCCCCGGAGGGGGACGACGCCATCGGCTAGGCGCCCCCGCCGCGAGGCGGCTCTTGCTCGGCGTCCCTGGCGTGGGGTGTGCGGCGTGCGGGCAGCTTGGATAACTGAACACGGACTCCTGAGGGGTCAAGGAAATTGAGCATGTCAGTGGTTGACGATTCGCCAACACGCGCAGCGGGGCTTGCACATGGCGAGCAGGACCTCGGGCCCCTGGCCTGGGTGCTGGACGAGCTGCGCAAGTCGCTTGATGCAGCCACCAAGGCCGTGGGCCGCTTCGTGCGCGACGCGGATGCCGCGCGCGTCGAGGATCTCGAATCGCTGGACACCTCGTCGCTGCGCATTGCGCGCCAGCAGCTGCACCAGGCCTGCGGCGCCCTGGACATGGTGGGGCTGACGGCGCCGGCGCTGGTGCTGCGCGGCATGGAGGCGGCCGTGAACCGCTTCGTGCAGCGCCCCGAACTGTGCACCAACGAGGCGGCCTCCACGCTGGAGCGCACGCATTTCGCGCTGATGGAGTTCCTGGAGGCCATGCTGGCCGGCAAGAGCGTCTCGGCCGTGGCCCTTTTTCCGCAGTACCGGGACATCCAGGCACTGGCCGGCAGCGACAAGGTGCATCCGGCCGACCTGTGGCCGCCCGAGCGCCGTGCGCGCGAACCGCAATGGGGATCTCCCCAGCCCGCGCCGCTCGCCTACGGCCCGGCCGCGCGCGCCATGCTCGACGGCGTGGTGCTGCGCCTGGTCAAGAGCGACGACCGCGAAGCCGCCGCGCAGATGCGCGAGCTGTGCCTGCGCTTTGCCGCAGGCCAGCCCCAGGACGTGGCGGCCCGCAGCTTCTGGAAGATTGCGGCCGGCTTCTTCGATGCCCTGGCGCAGGGCATGCTCGTGCCCGACCTTTATGTCAAGCGCATGGCTTCGCGCGTGCTCATGCAGTATGCGGCCATGGCCAAGGGCGACAGCGTGCCGCCGGCGCGCCTGCTGCAGGACCTGATGTTTTTCTGCGCCCAGGCCAGGCCGCGCGAGCGCGCAGGCGCGGCGCTGCAGGCCGTGCAAAGCGCCTACGCGATGGAGGCCATGCCGCTGGTGGACTACCAGGTGGCGCGCTTTGGCCGCTACGACCCCGCGGTACTGGTGCAGGCGCGCAAGCGCATCGCGGCCGCTGCGGAAACCTGGTCGGCCCTGGCCGGCGGGGACAAGAGCAAGATCCGGCCCATGGCCGAGCAGTTCGGCCAGGTGGCAGAGTCGCTGGTCAAGCTGCAGCCCGGCAGCCATGGGCTGGCGCGCGTGCTGATCCGCGTGGCCGAGACCGTGGAGCGCATCGGCCAGCCGCCGCCGCCGGAACTGGCCATGGAAGTGGCCACGGCCGTGCTCTATTTGCAGGCCTCGTTCGCCACGCCCGACCGGGATGACGAGGAGCTGGCCTTCCAGTCCACCAGCCTGCTGCAGCGGCTGGAGTCGGCCCTGCAGGGCGCGCAGGCCCAGCCGCTGGAGCCCTGGATGGAAGAGCTGTACCGCCAGGCCAGCGACCACCAGACCATGGGTTCCGTGGTGGGCGAGCTGCGTGCCACCATGGCCGAAGCCGAAAAAAACCTGGACCAGTATTTCCGCAACCCGCAGGACGCGGGCGTGCTGTCGGCCGTGCCGGGGCAGATGCTGCAGATGCGCGGCGTGCTGTCGGTGCTGGGGTTCGAGCAGGCCGCCCTGGCCATGCAGCGCATGCGCGACACCGTGGAGCACCTGATCCTGGGCGAAATCGCCGAGGACGGGCGCGCCCGCGTGTTCGAGAAGCTGGGCAACAGTCTGGGCGCCATGGGCTTTCTGATCGACATGCTCAGCTACCAGCGCAACATGGCGCGCAAGCTGTTCGTGTACGACGAGGCCGAGGGCGAGCTGCGCTTCGTCCTTGGCCGGCGCCAGCGTGGCGACAAGGAGGCCGCGCCGGCGCAGGCCGCGGCGGCAGATCCGTCCGCGCATGCCGAAGTCGCTGCGTTGCCCGTTCCCGAGCCGGTCCAGCCGCCGCTGGCGCCGGCCGCGCTGTCCGTGCCGGAGCCGGTCTCGGCTGCCGTGCAGTCGGCCGGGGTGCCCGTGCCCGATGCCGTGGCGCCACTGGGCGCGCAGGTGGGGGCGCCTTCGCTGGACATGGCCCTGGATCTGCCTCCGGTGGAGCTGGACGTGCCCGGGCCGGCGGCCGAAGAGCCTACGCCCGCGTCGGTGGCCGAAGCCGTTGAGCTGTCGGCCGACGAACTCGACGGCGACGACGAGCTGCTGGCCATCTTCCTCGAGGAAGCGCGCGAAGTGGTGGCCACGGGCCTGCAGTCGCTGCATGCGCTGGCCGAGGAGCCCGGCAATCTCAGCGAACAGACCACGCTGCGCCGCGCCTTCCATACGCTCAAGGGCAGCTCGCGCATGGTGGGGCTGGACGAATTCGGCGAGGCCGGCTGGGCAATGGAGCAGATGCTCAATGCCTGGCTGGCCGAGCAAAAGCCCATGCCCGCGCCCATGCAGGACCTGTCCGCCGACGCGCTCAAGGCCTTCGGCGCCTGGGCCCAGGACCTGGAGTCACACCGGGCGCAGGCCTGGTCCGCCACGCCGTTCCGCGCGGCGGCGGATGCCATGCGTTTGAACGGCGAGCGCGCCGAGGTCGCCCTGGTGCCGCGCCGCGGCCGCGGGCCCGTCGACGAGCAGCTGGTCGCGTCCGCAGAGCCGGCTGTCGAGCCGGTCGATGCGGCGCCCGCGGCCGAAGCCCTTTCTGCCATGCCCGGGCTGGAGCTGGAGCCGGGGCTTTCCGCCCACGAGCTGCTGGCGCAGACCGAGCCCCTCCTGTCTGCCCAGGCCGGCCTGGCCGCCGAACCCGCCGAGCCCCAAGCTCCGGCCGCCCCCGCAGAAGATACGGTCTGGCCTTTCGATCTGCTGGAGCAGACGGCTGCCGAATCCTCCGCCGTACAGGCGCTGGAGCCGGCGCTCGACGATGCGGCTGCGGAGATTCCGCCGGCCGAACCGCAAGCAGTGCAGGAAATCGATTTCTCCGCCTTCGAGGCGGCCATGCGCGACAGCGAGCTGGCTGCGTTCGAGGCACAGGAGCTGCCTCCGGCCGCCGAAGCCGCGGGCCAGCCCGCCGCCCAGGCGCAACAGCCCGGGCAGGACAGCGAGACCGGCACCGGGGCCGGCGAAGCGCAAGCCGAGCCCAGGCCCGATGCCGTGCAGATCGAGCCCGCCACCGTGCCCGCCGATGACGGTTTCCGCGTGATCGACGGCCTGCGCATCAGCACGCCGCTGTACAACGTCTACCTCAACGAGGCGGACGAGTGGTCCGCGCGCCTGGATGCGCAGCTGCAGCAATGGCGTCAGGATCCGCAGCAGCCCGTGCCCGGCGATGCGTTTGCGCTGGCCCATTCCCTGGCTGGCAGTTCGGGCACCGTGGGCTTCGCGGCCCTGTCCGATCTGGCGCGCCAGCTCGAGCATGCGCTGCAGCATCTGCAGCCCCAGGGTTTTGCCTCGGCCGCGCATGTGCAGCAATGCCTGGATGCCTCGGACGAGATTCGCCGCCTGCTGCACCAGTTTGCCGCGGGCTTCCTCAAGACACCGCTGCCGTCGGTGCTGGAGGCGCTGAGCGCCATCCTGGCGCTGGATATCGTGCCGGCCGAGCAGTCCGAGGCCGCCGACCCCGCCACGCTGGAGGCCGGCGATTCCGGCTGGACGGCCCTGCAGGCCGTGGCGCAGCCGGTGGCCGATCCGCTGGACGTGCCGCTGGACTTTTCCGCCCCCGAGGCCGAAGCCGCGGCGCTGGCGGAAGCTGCAGAAACGGTGGAAGTGGCGGAGCCGGCTGCCGTGCCTTCCCCCGATGTGGCGCAGGAGCTGGAGCGGCAGCGCCGCATCGACCAGGCCATAGCCCTGGCCGTGGCCCCCGATGCCGACGAGGACGACATCGATGTGCTCGACCAGGTCGACATCGACCTGTTTCCCATCTTCGAGGAAGAGGCCATCGACCTGCTGCCCAAGCTGGGTGCGGCGCTGCGCCGATGGCATGCGCGCCCGAGCCTAGACGAGGCGCGCAACGAGGCGCTGCGTGCCCTGCACACCCTCAAGGGCAGCGCCCGCCTGGCCGGTGCCATGCGCCTGGGCGAGATGGCCCACCGCCTGGAATCCGCCGTGGAGCGCGTGGACGCCGAAAAGCCCACGGCCGAAGGCATAGAGCCTCTGCTGGGCAGCTTCGATGCCATGCAGGCCGGCTTCGATGCGCTGCGCAGGGCTGGCGAGCAGATGCCGGAGACGCCGCTGGCCCACCTGGACAGCGCTTCCGTGGCGCAGCAGCCGCTGCATGCAGGCCAGGCGGCCGCGCCGCTGCCTGTGGCCGAAGCAGTGCCGGCGCTGCGCCAGGCCGGGGCCCAGGCCCTGGCCGCTGCCGACGACGAGCTGGACGCCTCGGCGCTGGCAGCCGCTGCCGCGCCGGCTGCACGCACGGCCTCGCAGCAGACGGTGCGCGTGCGTGCCCAGCTGCTGGACCGGCTGATCTCCCAGGCCGGCGAGGTGCTGATCGCCCGCTCGCGCGTCGACGCACGCCTGATGCAGGCCCGCAATTCGCTCAACGACCTGACCGGCAATCTGGAGCGCCTGCGCGCCCAGCTGCGCGATGTCGAGGTGCAGGCCGAAAGCCAGATGCAGTCGCGCCTGGCGCTGTCCAAGGACACGGCGGCCGGCTTCGATCCGCTGGAGTTCGATCGCTTCACGCGCGTGCAGGAGCTCACGCGCATGATGGCCGAGTCCGTCAACGACGTGGCCACCGTGCAGCGCAATCTTCAGCGCGACCTGACGGCCGCCGAGGACGACCTGGTGGCCCAGGGCCGCCAGGCCCGCGACCTGCAGCGCGACCTGCTGCGCACGCGCATGGTGGAGTTCGACTCGCTGGCCGAGCGCCTGTATGCCGTGGTGCGCCAGACCTCCAAGGAAATGGGCAAGCAGGTGCGCCTGAACATCCTGGGCGGCACCATCGAAATGGACCGCGGCATGCTCGAGCGCATGATGCCGGCCTTCGAACACCTGCTGCGCAACTGCGTGGCGCATGGCATCGAGTCGCCCGAGCTGCGCGTGGCCGCGGGCAAGCCTGCCGTGGGCACCATCGAGATCATCCTGAGCCAGGAGCGCAACGACGTGGCGCTGTCGGTCGAGGATGACGGCGCGGGGCTGGATCTGGAACGCATCCGCAGCAAGGCCGTCGGCCTCGGGCTCTGGCAGGACGGCCAGGCCATGACCATGGAGGATGCGGGCCGGCTGATCTTCGAGCCCGGCTTCAGCACGGCGGCCGAGGTGACCGGCGTGGCCGGCCGCGGCATCGGCATGGACGTGGTGCGCTCCGAGGTGAACGCACTGGGCGGCCGCATCGAGACCCACTCCGAAGCCGGGCGCGGCAGCGCCTTCCGCCTGGTGCTGCCGCTGACCACGGCCGTGACCCAGGTGGTCATGCTGCGCGTGGGCCGCATGTCGGTGGGCGTGCCCGCCAACCTGGTGGAAATCGTGCGCCGCACGCCGCTGGAGGCGCTGGACCAGGCCTACCGCACACATGAGTTCCAGGACGGCGACGAAGTCATGCCCTTCTACTGGGGCGGCGCGCTGTGGCAGTCCTCGCTGCGCAGCGAGGAGGCCGTGGGCCGCACGCGCCCCGTGGTCGTCGTGCGCAGCGCGGCGCAGCGCGTGGCGCTGCACGTGGACGAAGTGCTGGGCAACCAGGAAGTGGTGATCAAGAACCTGGGCCCGCAGCTGTCGCGCCTGCCGGGCCTGACCGGCATGTCGGTGCTGCCCTCGGGCGCGGTGGTGCAGATATACAACCCCGTAGCGCTGGCCAATGTCTACGGCGAGCAGGTGCGCGCCCTGGTGGCCGAGGCCGGGCAGGCGCAGCAGCCCGCGGCCGGCGAGGCGGGCTCCGGCCTGCTGGCGGCGGGCGGCGACCAGGGCCAGGCCTCGGTGCCGCTGGTGCTGGTGGTGGACGACTCCATCACCGTGCGCCGCGTGACCCAGCGCCTGCTGCAGCGCGAAGGCTACCGCGTGGCCCTGGCTGCCGACGGCCTGCAGGCACTGGAGCGCCTGCAGGACGAGCGCCCCACGGTCGTGCTGTCGGACATCGAAATGCCGCGCATGGACGGGTTCGATCTGCTGCGCAACATCCGCGGCGACGGCCAGCTCAAGGGCCTGCCCGTGATCATGATCACCTCGCGCATCGCGCAGAAGCACCGCGAGATGGCCAGGGAGCTGGGCGCCGACCACTATCTGGGCAAGCCCTATTCGGACGAGGAGCTGCTGGGCCTGATCCAGCACTATGCGCTGCAGCGCGGCGGACCGGCGCCCGAGCCCAGCGTGGCCGAGGCTGTGCAGGCCGCGGCGCCCTGAATGGTTGCTCCTCCAAACAAAGCGGCTTGCGCCTGCTCTGCCTGGGTTTCAGCGTCATTCAATGCTGAAAACCTTATGGGGTTAGCGCAAGCCGCTTCTGTTTCAGGAGTGCGAAGCGGCACTGCCTGCATCGCCGGCCTTGACCACGGCATAGCGGGCCAGCGTTTTCTCGCGTGCTGCGGCATGGTCGACCACGGGGTGCGGATAGTGGCGGCCCAGGGTGATGCCGGCCTCGGCCAGCTCCAGGGGCGCGGCCAGCCACGGCGCATGGCGCAGCCTGGCCGGCAGCCGCGCCAGCTCGGGCACGTAGCGCGCGATGAAGCGGCCCTCGGGGTCGAACTTCTGGCTCTGCGTGACGGGGTTGAAGATGCGGAACCACGGCTGGGCGTCGCAGCCCGTGGATGCCGCCCACTGCCAGCCGCCGTTGTTGGCCGCGAGGTCGAAGTCGTTGAGCTTTTCGGCAAACCACGCCTCGCCGCGCCGCCAGTCGATTCCCAGGTCCTTGACCAGAAAGCTGGCCGCCACCATGCGCAGCCGGTTGTGCATGTAGCCGCTGTCGGCCAGCTGGCGCATGGCCGCGTCCACCAGCGGGTAGCCGGTGCGGCCCGCGCACCAGGCGGCAAACAGCGCATCGGCCTCGGGGCCGCTGTCCCAGACGATGGCGTCGTAGGCCGGCTTGAAGCTGCGCTCCACCACATGCGGATGGTGGGCCAGGATCTGGAAGTAGAAGTCGCGCCAGATCAGCTCCGACAGCCAGGTCGCCGCGCCTTCGCGCGCGGCCGCATCCCAGTCCTCGCGCTGCATGGATGCATGGGCGGTACGGGCCAGCTCGCGGATCGACACCGTGCCGAAGCGCAGGTGCACGCTCAGATAGCTCGGGCCCTTGAGCGCCGGATAGTCGCGCGCCGCCTGGTAGCGCGGCAGGCGCGGCAGAAAATCGTCCAGCAGCTCCCGTGCGCCGCTGGCGCCCGTGGGCAGCTTCAGGCCGTCCAGCGTACCGGCCTCGAAGCCCAGTTCGGCCGCCGTCGGCACCGGCCTGCGCTCGCCTTCGGGCCGGTCCGCCAGGCGCGCCGCGAGATCGCGCTCGCTGGGGTAGCTCGATAGATAGAACGGCGTGATCTTGCGCAGCCAGGCGTTCTTGTAGGGCGTGAAGACCGAAAACGGCGACAGGCTCTGGGTCAGCACCTCGTCGCGGCCGAAGATGCGGTGGTCCTTGCTGCGCTGCAGCGACCTGCCCATGGCACGCAGGCGGTGCGCCACCTGGGCATCGCGCGCCAGGGCGGCGGGTTCGTCGTCGTCGTTGCAGAACACGGCATCGGCGCCGAGCTGCCGTGCCAGTTCGGGAATGATGTCCTGCGGCAGCCCGCGGCGCGTGATCAGCCCGGCTTCCTGCCGCCCGCAGGCGGCGCGCAGGTCCCCGTCCAGTTCGGCCAGGCTTTGGCAGATGAACTCCACGCGCCGGTCCGCATGCGGCAGGGGCGCGAGGATGCTGTCGTCGAAAATGAAAACGCAGAACAGTTTTTTACATTGCTGCAATGCAGCATAAAGTGCGGCGTTGTCGGCCAGGCGCAGGTCGCGCCGGAACCAGATCAAGCCCACAGGGTGCGAAGGAGTCATGGATCGCCGGTAAAATCGCCGCATGTCTGCAGCAACTGCGCCTATCAACTTGACGCACCATTTCCTGATCGCCATGCCGGGTCTGGAAGATGAGTCGTTTTCGCGCAGTGTGGTCTATCTGTGCGAACACAGCGAGCGCGGCGCGCTCGGCCTGATTATCAACAAGCCTTCCAAGCTCAGCCTCGAAGACCTGCTCCACAAGGTGGATCTGGGCCTCAAGCGCGAGGATTTGCGCGGCGACCTGGTGTTCCGGGGCGGTCCGGTGCAGACCGACCGCGGCTTCGTGCTGCACGAGCCCATGGTGATCGAGGGCGCGGCCGAGGAAGAATCGGCCTATGCCTCGACCATGACCATTCCCGGCGGCCTGGAGATGACCACTTCCAAGGACGTGCTCGAAGCCCTGTCCGACGGCGCCGGCCCCCGGCGCCTGCTGGTGACGCTGGGCTATTCGTCCTGGGACGAGGGCCAGCTCGAATCCGAGATCGCCGAGAATGCCTGGCTCACGGTCGAGGCCGATGCCACGGTCATCTTCGACACTCCCGTGGACGAACGGTACGACCGGGCGCTGGGCCTGCTGGGCCTGCAGCGCTGGATGCTCTCGCCCGAAGCCGGACGCGCATGAGCGACATCCCTTCTTCCCACAAGGCCGCCGATGCGGCCTTTTCAACGGCCGGCGGTCCGGCGGCCGGCGCCCCGGCGGCCGCGGCGCCCCAGGTGCCCCAGGTGCCCCAGGTGCCCGCGCATTTCCAGCAGTTCCTGGCCTTCGACTTCGGCACCCGGCGCACGGGCTGCGCCTCGGGCAACCGGGTGCTGGGCGGCGCGAGTCCCCTGCCCACCATCAAGGCCGAAGGCGCGCAGGCGCGCCTGGATGCGGTGGAAGGGCTGGTGCGCGAATGGCAGCCCCAGGCGCTGGTGATCGGCGTGCCCTACCACCCGGACGGTGCACCCCACGAGAACACGGCGCGTGCCCGGAAGTTCGGCCGCCAGCTCCAGAGCCGCTTCAGGCTGCCGGTCTACGAGGTGGACGAGCGCTACAGCACCACAGAAGCCCTGGCCGGCGGCGCGCGCGATGCCGATGCAGCCTCGGCCTGCATCATTCTTGAACAATTCTTGAGGAGTCTTCCATGAGTGAAACCATCGCAGGGCAGGGCAGCCTGATCCTGGACGCCGAAGCCCTGTACGGCGAACTGCTGCGCGGCGTGCAGCGCCTCATGGGCCCCGCGACACGCCTGGCCGGCATCACCTCGGGCGGCGCCTGGCTCGTGGAGCGCCTGCACAAGGACCTGAACCTGCCGGGCAAGCCCAGCGTGCTGTCCTCGGCGCTGCACCGCGACGACTTCGCCCAGCGCGGCATGAGCACCAGCGCGCAGACGCAGCTGGACTTCGACGTCAACGGCGCCGACATCCTCGTGCTCGACGATGTGCTCTACACCGGCCGCACGGTGCGCGCCGTGCTCAACGAACTCTATGACTACGGCCGCCCGGCCTGCGTGCGCCTGGCCGTGCTGGTGGACCGCGGCGGGCGCGAGCTGCCGTTCCAGGCCGACTTTGCCGCAGCGCGCGTGGCGCTGCCGGCCGACCGCCTGCTGTCGCTGGCTCGCGACGAAGGCGGCGCTTTCCAATTCCGCATCCAAGAGGCCTGATCGTGCTTTACAAGCGCAACCCCCAACTGAACAAGAACGGCGAGCTGATCCACCTGCTTTCGACCGAAGGGCTGTCCAAGGACATCCTGACCCATATCCTGGACACGGCCGGCAACTTCGTCAGCGTCAACGACCGCGAAGTCAAGAAGGTGCCGCTGCTGCGCGGCAAGAGCGTGTTCAACCTGTTCTTCGAAAACAGCACGCGCACGCGCACCACGTTCGAGATCGCGGCCAAGCGCCTGTCGGCCGACGTGTTCAACCTCGACATCGCGCGTTCCTCCACCGCCAAGGGCGAGACGCTGCTGGACACCATCGACAACCTGTCGGCCATGGCGGCCGACATCTTCGTCGTGCGGCACAGCGAGTCGGGCGCGCCCTACCTGATCGCCCAGCACGTGGCACCCCATGTGCACGTGGTCAATGCCGGCGACGGCCGCCATGCCCACCCCACGCAGGGCCTGCTGGACATGTACACCATCCGCCACTACAAGAAGGATTTCTCCAATCTGACCGTGGCCATCGTGGGCGACGTGCTGCACTCGCGCGTGGCCCGCTCGGACATCCATGCGCTAACCACGCTGGGCGCCGCCGAGGTGCGCGTGGTCGGCCCGCGCACGCTGGTGCCTTCGGACATGGCGCAGATGGGCGTGCGCGTGTTCCACAACCTCGAGGAAGGCATCAGGGGCTGCGACGTCATCATCATGCTGCGCCTGCAGAACGAGCGCATGAGCGGCGCGCTGCTGCCCTCGAGCCAGGAATACTTCAAGAGCTTTGGCCTGACCGAAAAGCGCCTGGAGTTGGCCAAGCCCGATGCCATCGTCATGCACCCCGGCCCGATCAACCGCGGCGTGGAGATCGACTCCGCCGTGGTGGACGGCCCGCAGGCCGTGATCCTGTCGCAGGTGACTTTCGGCATTGCCGTGCGCATGGCTGTGATGTCCATCGTTGCAGGGAATGAGGCTTGACCTCCTGAGCCGCTGCGCGGCATCCCCCGGGTGGGGCGGTGCCGGTTTCGGGAGCTGCGTGCCCAGCGCAGTTCAGGAGTAAATATAATTTTGATAGCTGCCAGCGCTTTTGAAATAAGGGCTGGCGGCCAGTTTGGTGGCAAACCATGAAAATTCTCATCCGTAACGGCCGCGTGATGGACCCGGCCCGGGGCTTTGATCAACCGGCCGATATCGCCATCGATGGCGGCCGGATTGCCGCCATCGGCGCGGCGCCCGAGGGCTTTGCGGCCGAGCGCGAAATCGATGCCAGCGGCTGCTGGGTGCTGCCCGGCCTGGTGGACCTGGCCGTGCGCCTGCGCGAGCCCGGCCATGAGCACGAAGGCATGCTGCAGTCCGAAATGGCCGCGGCCGTGGCCGGCGGCGTGACCAGCCTGGTCTGCCCGCCCGACACCGACCCCGTGCTCGACGAGCAGGGCCTGGTGGAAATGCTCAAATTCCGCGCCGAGAAGCAGCACAAGTCGCGCCTGTTCCCCATGGGCGCGCTGACCGTGGGGCTCAAGGGCGAGGTGCTGACCGAGATGGCCGAGCTGACCGAGTCCGGCTGCGTGGCCTTCGGCCAGGCCGATGTGCCGCTGTCCAGCGTCACCACGCTGAGCCGCGCGCTCAGCTATGCCAACACCTTCGGCTACGCCGTCTGGCTGCGCCCGCAGGACAAGGACCTGGGCAAGGGCGTGGCCGCCAGCGGCGCGCTGGCCACGCGCATGGGCCTGTCCGGCGTGCCCGTGGCGGCCGAGACGATTGCGCTGCACACCATTTTCGAGCTGATCCGCGGCTCGCAGACGCGCGTGCACCTGTGCCGCATCTCCAGCAGCCAGGGCGTGGAGCTGGTGCGCCGCGCCAAGGCCGAGGGCCTGAACGTGACGGCCGACGTCTCGATCAACTCGCTGCTGCTGACGGAGAACGACATCGGCTACTTCGACAGCAGCGCGCGCCTGGTGCCGCCGCTGCGCCAGCAGCGCGACCGCGATGCGCTGTCGGCCGCACTGGCCGACGGCACCATCGACGCGCTGGTCTCCGACCACACGCCCGTGGACGAGGATGCCAAGGTGCTGCCGTTTGCCGAATCCGAGCCCGGCGCCACCGGCGTGGAACTGCTGCTGTCCGTCGCCGTGAAGTGGAGCCGCGACCACGGCGTGCCGCTGGCGCGCGCGCTGGCCGTGGTCACCTCGGCGCCCGTGGCCGTGCTGGGCCAGGCCTTGGGCGAACAGCTGGGCCAGCTGGGCCGCCTGCAGGAGGGCGGCGTGGCCGACCTGTGCATCGTCGACCCCGACGCCGCCTGGACCGTGGAGGGCAAGGCCCTGGCCAGCCAGGGCAAGAGCACGCCGTTTGCCGGCTACGAACTGCCGGCCCGCGTGCGCTGCACGCTGGTGGACGGCCGTATTGCTTTTGAAAATACCCTCTGAGTCGCTTCGATAGCCTCGCTGCAGGGCGGAGCGGCGGGCTCGGGCCACACAGGCCGGGGCCGCGCCGCGGATATGTGCCGTGGGCCTGGTGGCGCATGGCGGAGCAAGGGAGCCTTTCTCGCATGATGGCAACTGGCCTGCGCAAATTCAAAACCGGCCTGCGCGCCATCTGGCGCGCGCTGCGCCTGCTGGCCCATGTGGCCCGAGGCGCCTGGATCGTGGCCCTGCGCTTTCCGCGGCTGCACTACTGGCAGCAGCACGAGCATGTGCAGGCCTGGGCTGCAACCATGATGGTGCGCGCCGGCGTGCGGCTGGAGATCCGGGGCCGGCCGCCGGCCAAGGGGCCGGTGCTGCTCGTGAGCAACCATATCTCCTGGCTCGACATTCCCATGATGCATGCGGCGCGCCATTGCCGCTTCATCTCCAAGTCCGACGTCAAGGGCTGGCCCATCATCGGCACGCTGGCCACGGCGGCCGGCACGCTGTACATCCAGCGCAGCTCGCGCCGCGATGCGCTGCGCATGGTCGGCAGCATGCGCGAGGCCTTCGGGCGCGGCGAGATCCTGGCCGTGTTCCCCGAAGGCACGACGGGCGACGGACGCCAGTTGCTGTCCTTTCATTCGAATCTGCTGGAGGCCGCCGTGCAGTGCGATGCGCCGGTGCAGCCCGTGGGCCTGCGCTTTGTGGACGGCGCCACCGGCGAGACCAGCTACGCGGCCACCTATGTGGGCGACGAAACCCTGCTGGGCTCCATCTGGCGCGTGCTCAGCGCCGACGACCTGGTGGCCGTGGTGCACTACGGCGAGCCGCAGCGCGCGCAGGGGCGCGACCGCCGCATCTGGGCCAAGGACCTGCATGCCGAAGTGGACCGGCTGCGCCAGGGCTGACCTGCCCGCCTTCAAATCCGTGTAGGCTGCGCGCATGCACGCCAGAGTCCTGCGCTATCTCGACGAAGTGGTCCGCCGCGGCTCCATCCGCAAGGCGGCCGAGCATCTGCATGTGGCGCCCACGGCCGTGAACCGGCAGATCCTCGACCTGGAGGCCGAGCTGGGGGCACCGCTGTTCGACCGCATCCACAACCGCCTGCGCCTGACGCCGCTGGGCGAGATGGTGCTGGCCCATGTGCGCAGCACGCTGCGCGAGCATGCGGCGCTGCGCGAGCGCATTGCCGAGTTCAAGGGCCTGCGGCGCGGCGAGATCACGGTGGCGGCCACCACGGGCCTGGCGGGCTCGCTGCTGCCTTCGCTGGTGCATGCGTTCAGGCGCAGCCATCCGGGCATGGCCGTGCGCGTCATCGATTTGCCGACGGCGGACATCGTGGCCGCCGTCGAGGGCGGCGATGCCGACCTGGGCCTGGGTTACGACCTGCCGCAGCGGCCCGGCCTGCGCACGCTGGCTGACAGCGTGTGGCAGATCGGCGCCGTGCTGCCGCCGCGCCATGCGCTGGCGCGCCATTCGTCGCTGCTGCTGGGCGAATGCGTGGGCCATGCGCTCATCCTGCCGGCGGCGCCGCTGACCATACGCACGCTGCTGGACGAAGCCTTTGCGCGCAACGCCATCGAGGTCACGCCGGTGGCCGAGTCGACCTCGCTGGCGCTGATCCAGCGGCTGGTCATGCTGGGCGAGGGCATTGCGCTGCTCAATGCGCTGGACGTGGTGGACGAGCTGGGCCGCGGCGCCCTGGTCTTCGTGCCCCTGCGCGATGCCCACCTGCAGCGCCAGACCCTGGTGCTGGCCGCGCGCAGGGGCGCCGAACTGAGTGCAGCCGCCGAGCTGATGGCGGAGAGCATACAGGCGGCGCTGGCGCGGCTGTTTGCGATGAAGCGCTGACGCGGCACCTGGCGCCAGGCAGGCCGCATGCTGCCGGGCAGCGCCGGTCCATCGGGTTCGGCATGTCCACATTTTGTGGACATGCCAGGCTGAATTTGGCGCTATCGCGCGCTACACCTCCTCTCTAGACTGGCGCTTCTTGTTTAGAGAGGAATAGACCCATGACCCTGATTGCCCTGAATGCCGACGTACTGGTCACCATGGATGCGCAGCGCCGCGAAATCAAAGGCGGAGCGCTGGTGGCAGACGGCCCGGCCGTGCAATGGGTGGGCGCCACGGCCGACCTGCCCGCGCAATACCGCCGCATGGCCGACGAGGGCCGGGCGCGTGTGCTGGACATGCGCGGCAAGGTCGTGACCCCCGGCCTGATCAACACTCACCACCATATGTACCAGAGCCTGACACGCGCCGTGCCCGCGGCTCAGGACGCAGAGCTGTTCTCTTGGCTGCAGAACCTCTACATGCTGTGGTCGCACCTGACGCCCGAGATGATCCACATCTCCACGCAGACCGCCATGGCCGAGCTGATGCTGTCCGGCTGCACCACGACCAGCGACCACCTGTACCTGTTTCCCAACGGCTCGCGCCTGGACGACTCCATCGCCGCCGCGCAGCAGATGGGCATGCGCTTCCACGCGGCGCGCGGCTCCATGAGCCTGGGCCGCAGCAAGGGAGGGCTGCCGCCCGACGTGGTGGTCGAGGAGGAGGAGGCCATCCTGCGCGACAGCCTGCGCCTGATCCAGCAGTACCACGACGGCTCGCGCCACTCCATGCTGCGCGTGGTGCTGGCGCCGTGCTCGCCGTTCTCGGTCACGCGCGAGCTGATGCGCGAATCGGCCGTGCTGGCCCGCGCGCACGGCGTGTCGCTGCACACCCACCTGGCCGAAAACGACAACGACGTGGCCTTCTCGCGCGAGAAGTTCGGCCTCACGCCCGCGCAGTATGCCGAGGACCTGGGCTGGGTGGGCCGCGACGTATGGCACGCGCACTGCGTCAAGCTCGATCCCGAGGGCATCGCCCTGTTTGCACGCACCGGTACCGGCGTGGCGCACTGCCCGTGCTCGAACATGCGCCTGGCCTCGGGCATCGCGCCCATCCGCACCATGCGCGACGCGGGCGTGCCCGTGGGCCTGGGCGTGGACGGCAGCGCGTCCAATGACGGCGCCCACATGCTGGGCGAGGCGCGCCAGGCCATGCTGCTGCAGCGCGTGGGCTACGGCCCTTCGGCCATGAGCGCCCGCGAGGCGCTGGAGATCGCCACGCTGGGGGGCGCGCGGGTATTGAACCGCGACGACATCGGCGCGCTGGCGCCCGGCATGTCGGCCGACTTCGTGGCCTTCGACATGGAAGGCGTGGCCCATGCGGGCGCCGGCCACGACCCCGTGGCGGCGCTGGTGTTCTGCACGCCGGCCCAGGTGTCCAGCAGCGTCATCAATGGCCGGGTGGTGGTCGAGGATGGCCGCCTGCTGACCGCCGACCTGCCCGTGGTGCTGGGCCGGCACCGCGACCTGGCTCGCACCCTGTTCGAGCGGGCCGCAGGCCACTGAGCACCGTTTCCTGCCGTCCTGCCGCCGGGCCAGATGCAGCGCGGCGGCACCCGGTGCATTCCCCATCCAGCCACAGGAGGCGCGCCACGAAACAGCCAGGCATGCAGCAACCGCCCCTTTCGGGCCCTTGACGACATAGCGACCAGTGCCTCCGCAGAGGCCATTGCACAGGGAACAGGAGACAAGACCATGGAAAAACTGCTTTACGGGGTGGAAGACCGTCCGCCCGGCCTCATCACCACCACGCTGCTTTCGCTGCAGCACCTGCTGGCCGCGCTGGGCGGCATCATCGCCGTGCCGCTGGTGTTCGGCGGCGCGCTCAAGCTGCCGGCCGACCAGATCGTGGCCCTGGTCAACGCGGCGCTGCTGGGTTCGGGCATCGTCACCATCATCCAGTGCCGCGGCGTCGGGCCCGTGGGCATACGCCTGCCCTGCGTGATGGGCACGAGCTTCGCCTTTGTCGGCGCGGGCGTCAGCGTGGGGCTGGAGCATGGCGTGCCCGGCATCCTGGGTTCCTCGCTCGTGGGTTCGCTGGTGATGATTGCCGGCAGCTTCTTCATGCCGGTGATCCGGCGCTTTTTCCCGCACACCGTGACCAGCGTGGTCGTGACCATGATCGGCCTGTCGCTCACGCCCGTGGCGGTGGACTGGGCCGCGGGCGGTGTGGGCAGCGGCAGCTACGGCGCCGTGGGTCATCTGGCGATTGCCGGCTTCGTGCTGGCGCTGGTGATCGGCTTCGTGCAATGGGGCAAGGGCGTGGTCTCCGCATCGGCCGTGGTCCTGGGCATTGCCTGCGGCTACCTGCTGTGCCTGGCGCTGGGCCTGATCGACTTCACCCAGGTGCGCGAGGCGCCGGTTTTCGCGATTCCGCAGCCCTTGCGCTTCGGCATGGCGTTCCCGGTGTCGGGCATCGTGGCCATGTCCATCGCTTTCCTGGTCACCATCGTCGAGACCACGGGCACCTTCATGGCCCTGGGCGCGGCCACGCAGACGCCGATCCACGGCAAGCGCCTGGCCAGCGGCATGCTGTGCGACGGCGTGGGCTCGGCCTTTGCCGCGCTGATGTCCAGCCCGCCCGTCTCCACCTTTGCTCAGAACGTGGGCGTGGTCTCGCTCACCGGCGTGGCCAGCCGCCATGTGGTGATGCTGACCGGCGTGATGCTGCTGGCCGCAGGCCTGTTCCCGGTGCTGGGCGCGCTGGTGGTGACGATCCCGCAGCCCGTGCTCGGCGGCGCGGGCCTGATGATGTTCGCCACGATCATCTCGGCCGGCATCCGCATGCTCGGCAGCAGCGAGCAGTCGCGCCGCAGCAGCCTGATCATCGCGGTCTCGCTGGGCTGCGGCCTGGCCGTGACGGTGCGCCCCGACCTGCTCGCCAGGATGCCGGCCTTTGTGCGCGAAGTCTTCGGCTCGGGCATCACCGTGGGGGCGCTGGTGGCCGTGGGCCTGAACCTGCTGCTGCCGGGCCGCGAAGGACAGGCGCATGAGGAAGACGAGCCGGCCGGGCAGGGCGTTGCCGCTGCTCCCGTCGCCGCTTCGGCGTCCGCTGCGTAAGCCATGCAAGGCTGCGCGCAGTGCAGCGAATACACTGCGCGCATGACTACCGCCCCCACTCTTCGCGACGACATCACCATCTTCCACAACAACCGCTGCAGCAATTCGCGCGGTGCGCTGGCCCTGCTGCGCGAGCACGGCATCGAGCCCCGCATCGTGGACTACATCGCCACGCCTCTGACGGCGCCCGAACTGGCGGAACTCGTCGAGCACCTGGGCGTGCCCGTGCGCGAGCTGCTGCGCACCAAGGAAGCCGAGTACAAGGCACTGGGCCTGGACCAGAGCGGCGTGAGCGATGCCCAGCTCATCGCCGCCGTGGCCGCCCACCCCGTGCTGCTCAACCGCCCCATCGTGGTCACGCCCAGGGGCGCGGCCCTGTGCCGTCCGCCCGAGAAGGTGCTGGATCTCCTCTGAGACAGCCTTCCGCCGCCCTGGAGCGGTGGCCGCGGTTGCTATGAATCCATGAGCTTGCAGCGCTTTCCCTGAATCGATATCGGGCGGCATTCATCCGATATCCGGGATATGGCATGCGCTGAGAGCTCCTGTTTCAGGAGCGAACGCGAACCGCCGGCACTGCTTGCGCCGTCTAAGCCTGGCCTAAGTCTCGGCGTTCAAACTGCCTTTCAGCAAAGCCCGCAACGGGCGCTTTTATGAAAGGTTTGCCATGAACACGCTTGTATCCACTCCCCGCCGTCTGGTCATGGCCCTGGTGGCCGCCGGTGCCATCGGGGCGCTGGGCGCCACGGGCGCCGGCCTCGTCGGTGCCGTGCACGGCGACGCGCATGCCCAGGCCGTGGTGGCCACGCCCCTGGTGCAGCCGTCCGGCGGCCAGCCGGTGGTGGCCGCCCCCGATTTTGCAGACATCACGGCGCGCAACGGCGCGGCCGTGGTCAACATCAGCGTGGTCGGTACCTCGCGCTCCATGGGCGATGACGAGGGCGATACGGCCTCCTCGCGCCAGCAGCGTGCGCCGCAGGGCATGGACCCGGACGATCCGTTCTTCGAGTTCTTCCGCCAGTTCGGCCTTCCGGGCATGCCCGGCATCGGCGGGCGCCAGCAGCAGCCCGACGTGCCCATGCGCGGCGAGGGCTCGGGCTTCATCGTCTCCAGCGACGGCGTGATCCTGACCAACGCCCACGTGGTGCATGGCGCCAAGGAGGTGACGGTCAAGCTCACCGACCGCCGCGAATTCAATGCCAAGGTGCTGGGCGCCGACCCCAAGACCGACGTGGCCGTGCTCAAGATCGATGCCAAGGGGCTGCCCACGGTCCGGCTCGGCCAGACCTCGAACCTGCGCGTGGGCGACTGGGTGCTGGCCATCGGCTCGCCGTTCGGCTTCGAAAACAGCGTGACGGCCGGCGTGGTCAGCGCCAAGGGGCGCTCGCTGCCCGATGACTCCTTCGTGCCCTTCCTGCAGACCGACGTGGCCATCAACCCCGGCAACTCCGGCGGCCCGCTGTTCAATGCGCAGGGCGAAGTGGTCGGCATCAACAGCCAGATCTACACGCGCTCGGGCGGCTACCAGGGCGTGTCGTTCGCCATCCCCATCGAGGTGGCCACGCGCGTGCAGCAGCAGATCCAGGCCACGGGCAAGGCCCAGCATGCGCGCCTGGGCGTAAGCGTGCAGGAGGTGAACCAGGCCTTTGCCGACTCCTTCAGGCTCGACCGGCCCGAGGGCGCCCTGGTCTCCAGCGTGGAGCCCGGCGGCCCGGCCGCCAAGGCGGGCCTGGAGGCCGGCGACGTGGTGCGCAGGATCGACGGCCATGCCATCGTGGGCTCGGGCGATTTGCCCGCCTATGTGGGCCAGGCGCTGCCGGGACAGAAGGTGACGCTGGAAGTCTGGCGCAAGGGGGCGTCCAAGACGCTGAGCGCCACGCTGGGCGATGCCAGCGACAAGGCCGCCAAGGTGGCCAGGAGCACGCCCGATGCCGGCAAGGGCAAGCTGGGCCTGGCGCTGCGCCCGCTGCAGCCCGGCGAGAAGAAGCAGATCGGCGTCGACGGCGGCCTGCTCGTGGCCCAGGCCAATGGACCTGCGGCCATGGCCGGCATCATGCCGGGGGACGTGCTGCTGTCGATCAACGGCACGCCGGCCCGCGATATCGACGATGTGCGCGCCGCCATGGCCAAGGCCGACAAGACCGTGGCTGTGCTGATCTGGCGCGACGGCAACAAGATCTTCGTGCCGGTGCGCCTGGGCTGAAGCCCGGGCATGGAAGGCGCATGGAGCTTGCCTTATGCTTGGCTCCATGCGCCTTTTGCTTGTTGAGGATGACGCCATGATCGGCGAAGCCGTGCAGAGCCTGCTGCGCGGCGAAGGCTATGCGGTGGACTGGGTCCGGGACGGCCGCCAGGCCGACACGGCCCTGCACGCCCACCAGTACGACCTGGTGCTGCTGGACCTGGGCCTGCCGGGCCTGGACGGCCTGCAGGTGCTGCGCCAGCTGCGCGCGCGCAAGGATGCCACGCCGGTGCTGGTGGCCACGGCGCGCGATGCCGTGCGCGACCGCATCGCGGGACTGGATGCCGGGGCCGACGACTACGTGGTCAAGCCCTATGACATGGACGAGCTGCTGGCCCGTCTGCGGGCCCTGGCGCGCCGGGCCGCGGGCCGGGCCGAGGTGCAGTACGAGCACGAGGGCGTGCGGCTCAACCCCGCCACGCGCGAAGCCTCGGTCAACGGCAGCCCCGTGGTGCTGTCGGGACGCGAATGGGCCGTGCTGCAGGCGCTGCTGGCCCGCCCGGGCAGCACGCTGTCGCGCCAGCAGCTGGAGGACAAGCTCTACGGCTGGGGCGACGAAGTCAGCAGCAATGCCATCGAGGTCTACATCCACGGCCTGCGCAAGAAGCTGGGGCAGGGCGCCATCCTCAATGTGCGCGGCGTGGGCTATATGCTGCCGCGGGCCTGAGAACCGTTCGAGTTGCCATGACAGCCGCCGCCCCACTGGGATTTTCTTCCGCCGCCAGGCATTGGCTGCGCCGCTGCCTGCCCGGCTCGCTGGGCGCGCGGCTGCTGCTGTTCATCGGCGCGGCGATCGTGCTGACGGCGCTGTTGCAGGGCGTACTGGCCTACCGCAATGCGCTGGCGCAGACCGACACCCTGTTCGATTACCAGATGCAGCAGACGGCGTTCGCGCTGCGCGCCGGCCTGCCCGTGGATGCACGGGGGCGGCCGCAGGGCACGCCGCCCGAGGACGAGAACAACGAGTTCATCGTCCAGGTCTGGACCAACGAAGGCCTGCGCATCTTCGAGTCGGCATTCGGCACCGCGCTGCCGCAGATGGCCGTGCTGGGCTTTGCCGACGTGCCCGCGCGCGGCACCATGTACCGGGTGTTCTCGCTGCAGACCCGTTCCCAGGTGATCCAGGTCGCGCAGGACATGCATGTGCGCACGGCGCTGGCGCGCGAGGCCGCGCTGCGCAGCCTCTGGCCCATCGCGCTGCTGGCGCCGCTGCTGGCCCTGGCCGTGTGGTGGGGGGTGCGCCGGTCGCTGGCGCCCGTGCAGCGCGTGCGCCGCGAGCTGGCCATGCGCCAGCCGCAGGACCTGGCGCCCGTGCCGGTGGCGGGCCTGCCCGAGGAAATGCAGCCGCTGGTGCGCGAATTCAATGCGCTGCTGCAGCGCGTGGACCAGGCATTCGAGGCGCAGCAGCACTTCGTGGCCGACGCGGCGCACGAGCTTCGCTCGCCGCTGGCTGCGCTGCAGCTGCAGCTGCAGGCCTTGCAGCGGGCGCCCGGACCTGCCGAGCGCGAGCTGGCGCAGCAGCGCCTGGCCGCCGGCATCGAACGCGCCAAGCACCTGGTGGAACAACTGCTGGCACTGGCGCGCCAGGAGGCCCGGGGGACACCCACGCCGGCGCAGGCTGCGGCCGGGCAAGGCGCGGGCGCCGGCCTCGTCGATCTGCGCGCGCTGGCCGAGCAGGTGCTGGCCGAGACCGCCGTCATGGCCCAGGCCCGGCAGCTCGACGTGGGCCTGAGCGAGGCCCCGCAGCTGCAGCACAGCTTTGCCGTGGCCGCCGATCCCCAGGCCATGGCCACGCTGCTGCGCAACCTGCTGGACAACGCCATCAAGTATGTTCCGGCCGGCGGGCGCGTGGATGTGGGCTGGAGCCAGGATGCGCAGGGCCGGGCGCTGGTGGTGGAGGATTCCGGCCCCGGCATCGCCGAGCACGAGCGCGAGCGCGTGGTGCAGCGCTTCGTGCGCGGCCACAACGCGGGCGGCATGGCCGGCGGCAGCGGCCTGGGGCTGGCCATCGTGCAGAGCATTGCACGGTCGGCCGGCGCGCAATTGCTGCTCGATGCCTCGCCCTCGCTGGGCGGCCTGCGTGTGCGCATTCTGTGGCCGGCGCAGGCGCCAGCCGCCCAGGCCTGAAAAAACGGGCCGGTACTGGCTTAGACTTGCACCATCCGGCCCGCGCACGGCTGCGCGGCCCCTGCCAGGTAGCGAGGTACATTGATGGAATCCATTGTTCAGCGTCTGTCCCAGACAGTGGCTGTAGCCAAGTCGCTGCAGGCACTGACCCGACCGCTGCTTGAAATGCTGGTGGAAGTGACCCGGCTCGAATCGGCCTATCTGACCACGGTCGACGAGGAGCATGGCGTGCAGACCGTGCTCTATGTGCTCAATGCCGGGACGCTGCAGATGACCGAAGGCCTGCAGGTGCCCTGGAAGGACACGCTGTGCAAGCGCGCCCTGGCCGAAGGCCGCATGTACACGGGCAATGTGGCCGAATGCTGGGGCGATTCGGCGGCTGCGCGCAAGCTGGGCATCCAGACCTATATGAGCATGCCGGTGTGCTTCACGTCAGGTCAGCTGTACGGCACGCTGTGCGCGGCCAGCTGCGAGTCGGAGCCTTTGGCGCCGGAGGCCGAGAGCGTGTTGCGCCTGTTTGCCCGCATCGTGGCCGGCTTTGCCGAGCGCGAGCAGCTGGTGCAGGAGCTGCAGCGGGTGAACCGCGAGCTGGCTTCGCTGGCCATGCTGGATGCGCTGACCGGACTGCCCAACCGCCGCAGCCTGACCGAGGAGCTGCAGCGCGTCATCGCCCATTGCCGCCGCAGCCGCGAATGGGTGCTGGTGGGCTTTGTGGACCTCGACCATTTCAAGGAAATCAACGACCGCTACGGCCATGAGGCCGGCGATGCGCTGCTGTGCACGCTGGCCACGCAACTGGCCGCAGCGGTGCGCAGCAGCGACATGCTGGCTCGCTTCGGCGGCGACGAGTTCGTGATGGTGGGCATGGGGCCCGGCCTCGACGACGACGGCGATCAGATCGCACGCGACCTGCAGCGGCGCCTGTTCGAGGCATCCTCCGCCTGCATCGAGCTGCCCGGCGGCGGCCAGCTGGCCTACCAGGGTGCCAGCGTGGGGGTTGTCTGCCTGCCGCCCGACGGCACGGACCTGGACGATGCGCTGCAAAAGGCCGACGCCGCCATGTACCGCACCAAGGCTGCGCGCCGCAAGCAGTCGGCCGGGGCCGCGCATTGAAGCGGCGCTGCCCGCGCCGGCAGCGCCCAGCCATGAAAAAGGCCGCGAGGGATGCACCTTCGCGGCCTTTGATTTGGTCCCTCGACAGAAATCACACTCTGTCCGCTAACCCGCATGGATATTAGGTCTCGCACAAACGAGCCTAAGATGTACCCCCAAATGTACCCCCAGCCATGCGAGGATGCCCATGAAACTAACCGACGCCAAGCTGCGCAACCTGAGCGAGACCGGTAAATACTTCGACGGCGGCGGACTGTTTCTCGACTACGCCAAGACTGGCGGCAAGTACTGGCGGCTCAAGTACCGCAGCAACGGCAAAGAGAAGTTGCTCGCCCTGGGCGTCTATCCGGCTGTGGGCCTCAAGGATGCACGGGAACAGGCCGTGCAGGCCCGCATGCTCATTCAGTCCGGCATTGATCCGGCAGAGCAGCGCAAGGTGGGCAAGGCCAAGGCCGAGAAAGAGGCCGTCAACACCCTGCGTGCCGTGACCGCCGAATGGCTGGAGCACCAGGCCGCCCGATGGGAGCCTGTCACGCTGCAGCGCATACAGGCCTCTCTGGAAAACGACATCCTGCACATCCTCGGCGCAAGGCCGCTGGCCAGCATCACGCCGCTGGAAGTCATGGCCGCCGTCAAGGTGATCGAGGCCCGTGGCGCGGGCGAGCAGGCGGGCCGGGTGCTGCAACGGGTCAAGGCCATTTTCCGCTGGGCCCTCATTCACGGAAGGCTGCAAAGCAATCCCATGGTCGATCTGGTGCCGTCCGAGATCCTGCGGCCCCGTGAAGTCAAACACCGTGCCGCCATCGACGACCGCGAGCTGCCCGAGTTCCTGGCCCGGCTCGATGCCTATGACGGCGAGCTGCACACCGTCAGTGCCCTGCGCCTGCTCATCCTCACCGCCACGCGCCCTGGCGAGGCGCGCGGTGCCCGCTGGGACGAGATCGACCTGGACGCTGCCGTGTGGACTATCCCTGCCGAGCGCATGAAGATGCGGCAGGAACACCGCGTGCCACTGTCGCGGCAGGCCGTGGCCGTGCTGCAGCAGATGCGGCCCATCTCCGAGCGGCTGGAGCTGGTCTTTCCCAGCCCCTTCTACAGCACCAAGCCGCTGAGCGAGAACACCTTCAACTCGGCCATGGCCCGCATGGGCTACAAGTACCTGGCCACGGCCCACGGCTTTCGGGCCCTGTTCTCGACCGTGGCCAACGAGGCAGGCTGGCGGCCGGACGTGATCGAGCGGCAACTGGCCCACAAAGAGCGCAACCAGGTGCGGGCCGCCTACCACCGCAGCACCTATATGGCTGAGCGCACCCAGCTCATGCAATGGTGGGCCGACTATCTGGATGCCCGCAGAGCAGGGCAGACGCTGGCCATGCCCCAGCAGGCTAGGAGCTAGCCCACTCCAGACGCCAGAGACAGATCCAGCCGCCCGCCGAGGCGGCTTTTTATACCTGCTAACCCAAAAGTGTCACTTTGTTACAACGCAATTTGCTCCGGGACTATTTCTGCAAAAGCCGTGGGAACGTGGGAACAGACGCTGCAGAAATGCCGGGAACGCTTATGTAGCAAGCGTTAGATGCTATCAAAAGCTGTGGGAACACAGTGGGAACAAGAAGGGAACAGTGTGGGAACACAATATAGAAAAAACATTACACTCACATAAATTCATCTTCAATAATTAAATATTCAATATTAGAAATTTATGTCTTCATATGCATTTTGGAATAATAAAGGTGGGGTTGGCAAAAGTTTTTTGACTTTTGTCACAGCTTGTGAATATGCATCGAAAAATCCGGAGACCAATGTCTTTGTTATAGATCTATGCCCCCAAGCAAATGTTTCTGAGACTCTTCTCGGAGGTCAAGAGTCTGGAGGACTTGCTTTAAGAAAAATATTAAGTGGTAATGAAAGGCTAAGCGCTGGTGGTTATATTGAGAGTCGTTTAAATTCTCCGTTTGTTCAAACTAGCGATCCACAAAAGTATGCAATTCAGGTGTCCGAATGGAACGATAGGATCCCTGATAATCTATTCTTAGTCTGTGGTGATAATCTTGTGGAAATTTTATCTGAGGCGGTAAGACAGACGTCACAGCTTGCAGTGCCACTGAATTCATGGAAGAAGGTGATGTATTGGATAAAAGATCTCAAGGACAGCCTTCGCGAATCAAAGGAGAACGAGTCAATATTTTTTATTGACTGCAATCCAAGCTTCGCTATTTATACTCAATTAGCTGTTACCGCAGCAGATTATTTAGTAATTCCATTTACAGCAGACGAAAGCTCTCGGCGTGGAATGGAAAATATTATTGCACTGCTTTATGGACAAGGTGATAACTACATCGCAAGCTTTGCTCGATTGAGTTTTTATAAGCAAGCTAAAGAGCATGGTATTGATCTGCCAAAGCTACATACTTTTATCTCGAATCGAGTGTTAACGTTTGATGGAGCGCAAAGCAAAGCATTTAAAGCGGCAAATGCAAGTATCAAAGAAACTGTCAAAACACTCTCTAAAAAGCACAAGACTATCTTTGCATCACCTCAAGTTGACTCAAATGACAGGTTCGTGGAGATCCCAGACTACCATAGTGCATCTATTGTTTCTGCTCTGACGGGAACGCCTATGCATAGATTAAAAGCTGGTCCCAAAAATATTAATGGAGAAAGAATCCAAATTAATCCCGGTCCTTTGAAAGGATATAAGGCCGCTCTTACTAATTTGGTTGATAGATTCTGATGCCTTCCCCTGCATATGCTCGTTATGTGGTACAAAAAGAAAAATCGAACCACTTAATAAACCATGCTGCAGCGCTCAAAAAAAAAAAGAAGTTTCCAGTGCGAAACAGGTTTTTCTACATGCTGCTCTTGCCTATCAAACAGCGACATGGGATGTTTATGTAAAGTCTATCGTTAGTGAATATTACATGGTTATTAGCAATCCCGGCAATCAGGCTTTTCTGGCCATGCACAGTATTGCAAAATCAAGAATGGAAAAGGCTCAAGAAAAATTAAATACTCCTAATAGCGAAAATAGTAGAAATTTCTTAATGGAGTATACAGGCTACGACCCCTGGGGTGATTGGCTTGGAGCAGGACGTGTTTATGGGTATACATCTATACTTCAAATAAAAAATCATTTAAACGAAATTTTTAGACTTCGGCATAGTTTCGCTCATGGTTTTACCATGCCAACATTTCATTGGAATCAAAGCCCTAATGGTACTGCGCAGTTGAATGTTGAAATTCTGAGAAAAACAGGTATTTTTTTTCAAAAATTAATACAGGGTACCGATGCTGGTATTTCACAGCATATAGCTGTTCAGCATGGAATTGGAAAACCATGGTGAATTTCTAACTTTATTTTGCTTATTGATTAAGTAGCAACTAATTTAAGTAATTTTAAAAAACTGAATAATGCCAAATGGCCAAACTCTACGACTGATACTTTTAGCTGAAGGCATAGTTTCGTTGGAGGATCGTTCACAACTGCGGCTGCTGTGTGCTACAGTCCTCCCATCGTGCCCGTAAAGCGCGATCGGGATTGGCGTCCCGCTACACTCGCTGCGACGAAAGCCGCAGTCTCTTCCGCAGAGCACCTGTGGCTTTTTAGTTCGCGCCTCCAGTTTATGGTGGCTCGGGTGGGGAGCCGCAAGGCTCGCCGGTTCGCGCAAGCGGGTGTCCGGTACGCCAACCTGCTCGAGTCACCGCCCCCAATTGGCGTTGGGTGCGGTGGTTTTTGCAAACCACACCCGCTTGGAGGCCGTCATGGCTACCATTTTCCCCGCACACGCCGCTGTGCAACCCAACGCATTCAGCAATGCGCCATCGCTGGATGCCAGGTCTTTTCAAGGCTTGTCAGTAGAGCATTGCTTTTGCCCTGACTGGATCCACAAAAACCGCTGGGGCTACCCCATCGCTACCAACGGCAAAGGCGGCAAGTCATCAGGGCACCGTCTGGCCTATCGGCTGTTTGTCGGTCCGATCCCCAACGGCACCATGGTGCTGCACCGCTGCGGCAATCAAGGCTGCATAAACCCCCATCACCTCTATCTGGGTAACGCCCTGCAAAACGCGCTTGACCGTGATCTGCACGGCAACACCAAGGCGGCAGTGCAGCTGCCGCAAACCAAGCTGAGCGACGAAGATGTGCGCGCCATTCGTGCCAGCAGCGAGAGCTGCACGGCCCTGGCCAAGCGCTACGGCATGAGCCGCTCGTACATGTGGTGCGTGCGTACCGGCGCAGCCCGCAACAAGCAAAAAGCAAAGGGCTGAGCCATGACAGCCCTCAACGCATCTGCTGCCCGCAACGCAGTGGCAGCGCAGCCGCGCCCGTCTTTTGCGCCGCTGTACACAACCCCCATCGACGCCACCTCGGATCCGCAGGCCCGGCTCTCGCACCGCGAAGCGCGCCAGCTTGTATGCGAGATCCGCACATGGGCACGCCAGTTCAACGCACCCGATGCAAAAGCACTGGCCGCAGCCATGGATGACATGGAGCGCCTGCTGCTTTGGCTGTGGACGGAGATGGATGAAAGCCTGCTGCGTTTGACGCTGGCCGACTCCGCATCGACCCCCGAAAAAGCCGCCGAACTGCGGGCCGTGGCCATGCAGTTCTTGGGCCGCTGGCTGGGTCGCCAGGGCACCGCTCAGGGTTGACCCAACCTTTCTGGAGCAAACCGCAGGGCCGTACTGGCCCTGTGCTCCGGTGGGTCATCTGATATCAGATGCTATTAATTTAATAGTTCATATCGTTGATGCGAAAGGCTTCAAGGGGGCGGACATGATTTGGTGACATATGTCACCTGGAAATGTCCGCGTCTCTTCAAGACCATTGCTCGCAGCTGTCCTAGCCGGACTTCTTTGGACTTCGATGGAGAGAGAGCCATGAAGAAAGAGAGCTGTTTAACGGCAGATTGCTATCAATTCGAGAGTCAATGCCGTTGCTGCATAAGCGTGCAAGAGGGCGGAACTAATTTAGAGAACTACTTCCTCTGGAAACTTCCGCCCGCTGCTCAGACCATCGTCAGCACCTGTCCTCACTGGACTTCTTTGGACTTCGATGGAGAACGAGCCGTGCAGAGCAAAGACTTTTCGCCAGCAGATTGCTATCAATCCGAGAGTCGAGGTCATTGCTGCGTATGTCTTATGAAGGTGCGAACGAATTTTGTGAACTGTTCACCTGGAAAGTTCCGCCTGCTGCTCGGACCATCGCCTGCATTCGTCTTTACCGGACTTCTTTGGACTTTGTTGGAGAGCTTCTTATGGCTTATCTGCGTCGAAAGCATGCAGAAATTGCTATCAATTTCATTGCTGATAGTGAATGCAGATAAGCGTTCTGGGAGTGCGACATGTTTTAGAGACATATGTCGCAGTGACTTGTCGCAGCACTCCGCAGACCATTGCCTGCGCTGACTTTCTTGGACTTCTTTGCACTTTGTTGGAGAGACAAAAACATGCATCACCGATCACAAGCAACGCGTGCCGTTCTGGCTGCCAGCGCCCATTACTGGCGCATGCACATCAATGCCCGCCAGTCGCTGCCGAACCATGCACCGCGCCGCTTCGCACGCATTGCGGCAGGCCGGTGCAGACAGGCTCCGGCCAACACCTCGGCCAAGTTGCGCCAGGGCTGAGGTTTCCCACTTTTCCACGGAGAGCAAGACATGAACGTGCATGAGATCGACAACGCACCGTCCCGCAAGGATGCAGACACCTGCAAGAAGCGCCGCCGCTCCGTGCCGGTGGCGGTGTATGCCAAGGGCGGCTTGCAGCCGGGCGACCGCCTGCTGCCGCTGGCCGAGGTGGAGCGCATGACTTCGGCCAAGAAGAGCTGGATTTACTACCGCATCGGGCAGGGGCTGTTTCCCCGCCCGATCCGCCTGTGTGCAGGCCGCCGCGTGGCCTGGAGCGAGCGGGCCATTCAAGCCTGGATCGAGGCCCAGTCTGCCGGTGCGGGCGGCTTGAGCGATGTGCCTGAACGCAATACCGAGGGAGAAAAGGTATGAGCCGATTACCCGATCAATGGACGCCCAGCCCCGCTGCCGAGAAAGCCATTCAGGCGGCGCAACTGCAGGCTCAGAGGCTGCTGCGACTGGCCGCCGAGCATCTGCAGGGCAACAAGGTGCCGGAGGATGAAGTGCTGTATCAGGTGCGGATTCCTGCAGACCCTGGCAACCCGCATGCGGCTCTGCATCTGCAGATCGTATGGCCCGGCGTGCTGCAGCTGGTGAAGGCCCGCGTCGGCTTGCTGCAAAGCGCCAATCTGGGCGATGCAAGCTGGGTGATGCCCGAGCGGCTGGCCCAGCTGCGGGTCCGCTGCCCGGCAGACCGCGTGCTGCTCAAGTCCACCATGCGCCGCCCGCACACCCTGCCGGTGAAGGTGAGCTTCGATGCTTCGGGCGTGCTGCGCGTGATGCATGCCCGTACGCACAAGCTGCTGGCGGTGTCTGCACAGGGTGCGCCGTTCAAGCTGTCGCCCGATTTTCAGGCGCTGACCTTTCATGATCTGATGCCGAGGCTGCGATGAGTGGCACGCCGATTTCTGTCGCCCTGCTGGGCGAGGCGCTGGGCTTTATCCCGGCAAGCCTGCCGCGTGACGAATGGGCACGCGTGGGCATGGCGATCAAAAGCGAGTTTCCGGACGACGCGGGCTGGGGACTGTTTCGAGACTGGAGCGCCAGGGATGCGGCCAGCTTCGACGAGGCTGCGGCATTGAGCACATGGCGCAGCATCAAGGCCGGTGGCGGGGTGGGCGTGTCCACCTTGCTTTATCTAGCCAAGCAGCACGGCTTCAAATTGCCGCGGCGAAGCAAGGGGCCGCATGTGCCGGGCCAGCAGCTGCAGGCCAGAGCGGTGCAAAAGTCGCCCGCGGCCAAAGCCGCCGAAGAAGCGCAGCAAAGGGCTGCCCATCAGGCCGTTGCCCGGCAGGCCGTGCAGCTGTGGGATGCCGCCAGCACCACGGGAAACAGTGCGTATTTGCACCGAAAAGGCGTGATGGGCTACGGCGTGCGCCATGCCGCCGATGGCTGCCTGCTGGTGCCGCTGCGGGACGAGAAAGGCGAGCTGTGGAATGTGCAACGCATTGCCCCGGCCAAGCCTGCCAAGGGGCCGGACAAGCTGTTTTTGAAGGGCGGCAGAAAGTCGGGCCTGTGGCACATGCTGGGCGGTGCCGAGGGCGCCGAAACCGTGTTGCTGGCCGAGGGCTATGCCACGGCCGCCAGCCTGCGGCAGGCCACGGGCTTGCCGGTGGCCACGGCCTTTGATGCGGGCAACTTGCTGCATGTGGCCAAGGCCTTGCATGGGCTGATGCCCGAGGCCTTGCTGGTGGTGTGCGGCGATGACGATGCCGCCGCCGAGCAAAAGATGGGCCGCAATACCGGGCGCAGCAAGGCGAATGCAGCCGCTGCGGCCGTGGGCGGTGCGGTGGTCTTCCCCACGGATCTGCCCGAGGGCGGCAGCGACTTCAACGACATGCATCTGGCCCGCAGCCTGGAGGCCGTGAAGGCGTGCGTGATGGCTGCGATTGAGCAGCACCACAAGAATGCCACCCAGGCGGCAGACCCACAGCAAGGGCATGAGCTGGGGCCTGATGCTGCGCCTGCGCAAACGGGCGACGACCCGTTCAGCGTGACGCAATACGGCGTGTGGTTTCATGGCCGTGACAAGGACGGCAACCCGGCCCGCCCGCTGTGGTTGTGCTCGCCCCTGCAGGTGGAGGCGCTGACGCGCAATCAGGAGGGCATGGGCTGGGGCTACCTGCTGACCTTTGAAGACCCATTGGGCGTGCCGCGCCAGTGGGCCATGCCGGCCCGCATGCTGAGCGGCGACGGCGGCGAGTACCGGGGCACGCTGCTGAACATGGGCCTGCGCATTGCCACGGCACCCATGGCCAGAAACCGGCTGACCGAGTACATCCAGACCCGCAAGCCCGGTGCGTTTGCCAGCTGCACAGACCGCATAGGCTGGCACAAGCGGGCCTTTGTGCTGCCGCATGAAACCATTGGCGACGAGGATGAGCGCATTGTTTTTCAGTCGGATGCGGCGATGGAAAACACCTTCCGCATCAGGCGCGGCGTGGATGACTGGATCGAGCACGTAGGCCGCTACTGTGCGGGCAACAGCCGCATGGTGTTTGCGGTGTGCTGTGCGTTTGCCGGGCCGATGCTGCGGCCTGCGGGCATGGAGAGCGGCGGCTTTCACATTCGGGGCGGCAGCTCGTCGGGCAAGACCACGGCGGCGCGTGTGGCGGCCAGCGTTTATGGCGGGCCGGACTATATGCAGCGCTGGCGCACCACGGACAACGCATTGGAGGTGATTGCGGCCCAGCATTGCGACAGTCTGCTGATTCTGGACGAGCTGTCTCAGGTGGACGGCAAAGTGGCGGGCGACTGTGCCTACATGCTGGCCAACGAGCAGAGCAAGGCGCGATCGACACGCACGGGCGCTGCACGTTCGCGGCTGTCGTGGCGCCTGCTGTTTCTGAGCACGGGTGAGCTGAGTTTGAGCGATCACATGGCCGAGGGCGGCAAGCGCTCCAGAACCGGCCAGGACGTGCGCATGGCCGATATCCCCGCCGAAGCGGGCAAGGGCTGGGGAGCCTTCGAGCATTTGCATGGTCAGCCGGATCCGGCCTCTCTGGCCGGTTTGTTGACCCGCGGGACCGAGCGCTGCCATGGTGCCGTCGGCCGTGCTTTTCTGCAGTGGGCCACGGCCCATGCAGAAACCTTGCCCAAGCGTTTGCGGGATGCTGCGAACGTGCTTGCCACGGCCTGGATGCCGCAGGGTGCCAGCGGACAGGTGGCGCGTGTGGCGGCCCGTTTTGCCCTGGTTGCGGTGGCCGGTGCCATGGCGACCGAAGCGGGTCTGACCGGCTGGAACGAAGGCGAGAGTGAGGACGCGGTGAAAGCCTGCTTCGACGCATGGCTGGCCGGCCGTGGCGGAGCCGGCAGCGGCGAAGTGACGGCCATGCTGCGGCAGGTGCGGGCCTTCTTTGAAGCGCATGGCGAGGGCCGCTTTACGTGGTGGCATCGAGCTGCAGACGATCACAGCGTGAAGACGTTGCAGCGGGCCGGATATCGGCGTCTGGTCGATGCAGAGGGCAAGCCTGTGAAGGCCGAGCCGAAGCTGAGCGGCCCACGCCTGAACGGCGACGATCAGCGGCTGTACGACGAGCTGCTGCCTGCGGTGGCCTCGGAGGATATGCAGGTGGAGTTCTTCGTGCTCCCCGAGGTGTTCCGTAACGAGGTCTGCAATGGCTACGACTACACGGCCGTGTGCAGCGTGCTGCTGCAGCATGGCTGTCTGAAGCCGGGCAAGGGCCGAGCCTATGACGACAAACAGCGCCTGCCCGGTCTGGGGCAGGCACGCTGCTATCGCATCACGTCGTCGATCTATGAGCTGGAGGTGTGAATGACCGAATGCAAGCGAAGGAGCCGGGCCGGCCGCCTGCCCGAAAACCCCATCCGGCGTGTACGCATTGCTGCCCGTTTGCTGCGTGAGCACCATGGCGAGCTGGCTGCATGGCTGGAAACCGCGGTGCAGGAACACATCCGGCAGGGCACCGATATGGACAAGGCGCTGGGCTTTGCGGGCACGCTGGGCCGCACGCCCCGTTTCGATGTGCTGCGCGTGCAGCGCAACCGCCTGTTGTCGCGTGCATTGCGGCATCTGCATGGCGATATGCGGGCACTGCACCGTGAAGTGCAGCTGTATCTGGAGCGGGTGCCCGAGCACCTCAAAGACCGGCAGCAACCGGATGCGGGCTGGTCTGCCGCACGCAGCCTGATACACCGGGCCAGCCACCAGGGGCTGGGCCTGCCCGCCACGCTGGACGGGCTGCGCAAGGCCTTGCGGAACATGGGCTGCAGCTGAGTCGATGGCGTGCGCACGGCACGAATACGCGGGCTGTGGCTGTTGATTCTCGGGCTGCAGGGCGAGCATTGCTCTTGTCACAACGGCACTTGAACGGAGAGCACATGCCAAGCTATGACAAGGCAAAGATGATGCGGCTGCTGGAAGCAAAGCGGGCCATGCATCTGACATCGAATGACTTCTATGTTCGCCTGCGCGAACTGAGAGAGCACATCAGCGGCAAGCGCACCTTCATGCGCAGCAATGCCAATATGCACGAGAGCCGGGATCAGGTGGAGGCCATGCTCGAACTGCCGCTGGAAAAGGCCCGTGCTTTGACGCGGGAGCAGGTCGAGAAATTCCAGCGTCCCACATACACCCGTTCAGGCACTCAACACAACGATGCACCAACAGGCATCAGCTACGGCCTGTGGGGCGAGTACCTGCAACTGCTGGAGCGCCAGCAGCGCCTGGAGGCCGAAAAAGAGCGCGTGCACATGGCACAGAGCGAGCAATTTGCGTGCGTCGGTCCGCTGGTGAAAGCCGTCATTCAATGGGGTTTCAATTCCCCCGAGCATGAGCTGTGAGGTTGGGCATGGAACTGATTCAAAAAATCGACAAGTTGCGCGAACAGATCGCGCAGATCAAGGAAGAAATCGACTGGCTGGAGCAGGCACCGCTGTCCCGCGAAGACCTCAAGGCCCGAGTGTCCGTGTGGTTCGATCGCATGTCGAGCGATGCCGCAGAGGTCAACAACAAGTTTCTGAGCTTGCGCAATCCGGGGGCATCCGTCACCGAGGTGAACCCTTTGCGCGTGACGCAGGGGTTGAATTTGCCGGTGGGGCAAAGCAATGCTTCGGGGATGCTGAATATCTCGATCGCACCGCAGCTGATCTGGCTGTTTGGCGACACGATCAAAAAGGTATTTCTGGCCAAGGTGGATGCCATGGACTATGTGCCCGGCCTGCCGCTGACCGAACGCACCACACGCCGCGAACAGCTGACCACGCAGTTGCGCACGCTGGAGGAAAAAGAAGAAGAGCTGATTTGCGAAGCCGAGCTGGCCAACCTGCCGATCTACCGCCGGGCCGACGCCGATCCCGCCGTGGTGCTGGCCTACGACCCGGACGGAGACATGGGGGCACAAGGTGCACGGATGGTGAGCGTCAGCAGCAGCGCCCCCACATCGAACCCAGCCGCGCCCTAGAGCAAAAGCGCTTGCAGGTCTGCGGTGCCGGGCTTTACTCCTTTGCCCACGAAAAGACCACCGCGGGCCTGCAAGCGTGAATGGCTGACATGACAGGGCGGCCACTGTCATTGCCTTTCGGAAAGAGGCTTCAAGGACTCCTTCGGGAGTCCTTTTTTTATTGAGTGCCTCTCAAAGACTGATGCCAGAATTCACTTCACTTGAACAAGTAATACGGGGTCGATATGGAGGAGTTGCTCGCCTGGATGAAGGCAAATCAGGATCTCTCTGGTTGGGCGCAAACTGCAGGTGCGCTCTTTGCGTTGCTAATCGCGCTCTTGGTGCCTTTGAATCGACCAGGGTTTCCTAGATAGCAGCAAGCCTCTCGGAATTGCGCCTCTCGAACTCTATCGGAGACAGGCCATCCGCAGACGAATGTCTGCGGAT